>JBJEPL010000146.1:0-3620 GCA_051881215.1 Eubacterium sp.
AATTTCTTTATATCTTCGTAATTTCTGATTCCCGTATCTTCAATGAAATCAAAAATTGTTTCAAAGAATTCCTCAATATTTTCCAAGCCTATCTCTTCGCAAAACAGCTTAATGTATTTATCAATAAATTTGCTTACCTCATCGGTATCGGGAGCAAAAACAAATTTATCGCCCTCAATTTCCCATGAATGTACCTGGTGCTGCTTTAAATTTTCATTAATGCTTTTTACAATTTTTAAATCCGAATTATGATAAAGCATACAGCCGATGATTGAACGCTGCGGAATATATGAATGAATTTTGCTTTTCATTTCAATATAGTCATATCGGTTAATCATTTCTTTAGGAAAACCCGGTGCGTCAAATTCATAGACATTCGCAATCTCTTTTTTCAGTGAGTTTGAACAGCTGACAGCAGCGAATGTTGCAAGATTACCGCCCTTTGAATGACCGCATACGGTAATTCTCCTGTCTGCAAGCATTGCAACCTCCTGAAAATAATACAATCCCTCGATTTGTGCAGGAACAGGAAACATATAGCTTAACATTGCCGACTCCTTAACTCCCGTCACGCTTGTATCGGTACCTCTGAAAGCAATTAAAGCATCTCTTTCGTTAAGATAAAAAGTAACGGCAGAAAATTGCTTATCTATTTTATCATTAACATTATTAACATATCTCAATATGCTAACGCCTGAAAATCTTTTTGTTTTAGCGCATTGCTTTAAAAGCATACAGGCTTTATAAACGATTGAGATTTCCTCCTCAAGCTCATTTTCATCTATTAAAGAAAAAAACAAGTCGGAAGCCTCGTCAAGTCTTATTTCGCTGTCGCTTTCAAAACCGCCTGCAACAGCAGCGTAATTAACATAGGCAAGCTGCGAAAAAATAAGCGCGTCTATTTCATTAAGAGGCTTTTGATAAAAAGTAAAATTACCGAATTTATTAATATAATCAATTATGTTTGGCATTAAGCTTTGCTCCCCGTATGTCATATTAACAAAAAATCTACAAATTTATTAAATAAAATTCATTTTAGTTTAATAATTTTGAAATTATGTTAATGTATTATTTAGGCAAGATAAATCTTTTACCTCCTTGTGGAAAACAGTTTACGGAGTCAGAGTTTCTCCTCATTCAATTAATAAAGTACTTTTTTCATTTCTCTGGCTGTTTTTAAAAATACTCCATCCACATCGACGGCGCCCCTGTGCTTTGAGCGCAGGGGTGTTATCTTTTATTTATCTTCTTTTTTAACTTTCTTTTTATTTTTGAAAATTTTTGTAATATACATAAGAATAACCGCGCCGACAACAATACCTGCCGCAATTCCGAAAGCAATTATTATTGTCTGCGAGCCTTTTTGTATAAATAAGTCTGCATTAGAATCCACAATTCCTCTCATTGTATAATACAATGTGTTACCGGGCAAAAGAGGAATAATTCCCGGAATAAGAAAAATGTTTGCGGGAGATTTAATAACTCTTGCCATAATCTGCGCATATATAAAAACAGCGAACGCAGCAACGAAATTTGAAATAAAAAGCTGTTGTGAAAAATGATATATTATCAGATATATTGCCCAGCCCATTGCACCGCCTAAAGTTGAAGCGATAACATTTTTCTCGCTTACCCTAAAGTATATGGAGAAGCCGAGCGTTCCTATGCCTGCCATGGCAATTTGTAAAAGCGCGTCTTTCATTTAGCAAGCCCTCCCATAAGAATTACAGAGAGAGCAAATCCGCCTGCAATCGCCACTGCAACGAATACTGCTTCAATCAGCCTGTATAATCCCGTAACAATATCACGGTTAAACATTTCCTTAACGGCATTAACAAGCAAAAGCCCCGGTATGAACAGCATTATGTCGCCGATCATAACCTTGTCCGTGTTATTTCCAAAGCCGAAATATGTAAATAAAATTGCCAGGCATCCCGAAGCAAGACTTGCAATAAAAGTGTATACAACATTATTTATATTCTTAAGCTTTAGATTGTAGTCCATCAGATATATGGCAATTGCGACCGCCGCCGAGGCAAGACCGTCAAGCCAGCTTCCTCCGAAGAATACGGCAAAGCCGCCGGCTGCAAGCATATATCCGAGGCATTTTATAACCGGCTTCGGCTTGGGACGCTGAATGTTTTTTACAATTCTGTCAAGCTCTTCAATTTCGGGAGTGTTTTCGCAAATATATCTTGCTCTTTTATTTAGCTCCTCAAGCTGACCGAGGTCGGTGGAGCCGGCAGTAATTCTGACGCTTTGGGTGTAGTGTTCTCCGCTTTTTGATTTGATTGTTGCAACTATAAGGCTTGTAACGGCATAAATCTCCAAACCGGTAAAGCCGTAAGCCGTGCATATTCTTCTTATAGTTTCTTCAACGCCCTTGACCTCGGCGCCTGTTTCAACATATTGCCGTCCGAGCTCAAGCACATCTTCAAGAAACAATTCACAATTATCTTTATTCATAGTAATTCCTCTCTTATTACTATTATTGCAAATCTTGTCCTTTTGTCAAGTAAAATAACCCTAAATCTTGACATAACATTTAAATGTGTTAATATTAATTTATAATATTTTTAGGAGGTATATAGTGAAAAAGCATATTAAAATTTTATCGCTTGTTTTTTCGTTTGTAATATTGCTTTCATCGGCTTTTTCAATACCTTTTACATCATTTGCCGATAGTAATTATCTGCTCGGCGTCGATGTTTCCGAAAATAACGATACCGTTGATTTTGCCTCTCTCAAGGCTCAGGGATATGACTTTGCAATGATAAGGCTGGGTTATTATAACCATCTTGATAAAAAGTTTTATGAGCATGTTCAGGCTGCCTGCGAGGCAGGAATGATTTTCGGCGTTTATCTTTACAGCTATGCTTTTAATTTAGATGAAGCGAAAGCTGAATCCGATTTCGTGTTGGATACATTGGCAACGCTTGAGTCAAAGTATCTTCAAAATATGATTCTTCCTGTTGGCTATGATATTGAAGATAAACTGATACTTGATAATTGCGCAGGCAACAAAACACAGATAACAAATCAGGCGCTTCAGTTTTGCAGTGATATAAGCAGTGCAGGATATACCCCTATGGTATATGCAAATCTTAATTGGTTTAATAATTATATTGATATAAGCCAAATTAATTCAAAGGGAATAAAGGTTTGGTATGCCAATTGGGAGAGTGCACCCGATTTTTCAACTGTTAAATCAGTAGGAGCTTCAGGCGTTTCAAGCTATATATGGCAATATACATCGGGAGAAAATCAGGCTGACGGTCTTGATAAAAATATTTTCTATTTAGATTATAGCTTAATTTCATCAAATGTTATCCTTTCGGCATCATCTTATACATATAACGGTACTGCCAAAAAGCCTGCCGTAACTGTTAAATACGGTACGGCTACTCTAAAAAACGGTACTGATTATACAGTTGCGTATTCAAACAATATTAACGCAGGAACTGCAACCGTTACCGTAACCGGTATTGGAGGCTATAAGGCAACTGTAAAGAAAAGCTTTGTTATAAATAAAAAATCACTTGCTTCTTCAGCTACTGTAACCCTTTCCTCAACAAGCTATACCTACAGCGCAAGCGCAAAGAAACCGAAGGTAACGGTAA
>JBJEPL010000147.1:0-12187 GCA_051881215.1 Eubacterium sp.
TTTTTTTCACTTACCACTCCTAAGAGTTCAACCTTTATATATAATATAATATATATTATTTAAAAAGTGTATATTTACTATTGATTAAATAATAAAATACTGATATAATGAAATATATTGGATTATTACATACTTTTATGATTTCATATAAAAACAAGGAGGATTAAAATGGATTCTTTCAAGGATATGTGGCTTGCGGTTTTGGATTACTGCAGGCAGAGAGTTAACGAAACCGCTTATAATCTTTGGATTAATACAATAGAATTTGTTGGCTTTGAGGTTCCTAAGGTTACGCTTTGCTTTCCTAAAACCATGTATATGAATGTAGTTATTCCCCAATACGGCGACCTTCTCGAAGAGGCATTTGAAAGCGTAATGGGCTTTAAGGTTGAAATAAACTACTTATGCCGAGAGGAGGAGGAAAATTCTTCACATTCAAGTACAGTAACTCAAAACAAGCATCTCGAGGATTATAAAAACGAGCAGTTTACATTTGAAAACTTTATTGTGGGACCGAGTAACCGTTTTGCTTATGCTGCCGCAAAGGCAGTTGCCTCCGACCCGGGAGAAAAGGTATATTCGGGAACAGGTTTCAGAAACTACAATCCTCTTTTTATATACGGTAATTCGGGTCTTGGCAAAACCCACCTTTTAAACGCAATTTGCCACGAGATAAAAAAGAACTGCCCCGATATGAATATTAAATATATTAAGGCAGAGGAATTTGCAAACGAATTTTATCAGGCGCTTCAAAACAAAACGATTGATGAATTTCACAACAAATACAGAAACAACATTGATGTTTTTCTAATTGACGATATTCAGTTCATTGCCGGCAAAATCTCAACCGAGGAGGAATTTTTCCACACCTTTGACGCGCTTGTTGATAACGGCAAGCAGGTTGTTTTAACCTCGGACAGACCTCCTAAAGAAATTCAGTCGCTTACAGACAGGCTCAAGTCAAGATTTGAGGACGGTCTTCTTGCCGACATTCAGATACCGGAATACGAAACAAGATGCGAGATTATCAAGAGAAAGGCGCTTTTGCTTGACTTTGAAATTCCCGACCAGGTTGTAAGCTACATTGCCGAAAAGATAAAATCAAACATAAGGCAGTTGGAGGGAGTTACAAAAAAGCTTTATGCTCTTTGCGATATTAACGACCATGTTCCTACAATTGCTCTTGCACAGAGCGTTGTTAAGGTTGTTATGGAGGACACACAGCCGCTTCCCGTTACAATTCAGCGAATTGTTGAAGAGGTCAGCAGGACAACGGGAATATCCGTTGAGGATATCTACAGCAAGCTTCAAAAGGCAAATATATCCCACGCAAGAAAGATTACCTTCTATATTGTAAGAAAGGTAACAAATATGAGCTATGAGGATATAGGCGAGGAATTCGGCAAACATCACTCAACGGTTATGTATAACATAAATCAGATTGAAGAAGAAATTGAAAAAAATTCAAAGCTTGCAAGGCAGGTTAACGACATCATAAGCAATATTAAAAGCAACCAGTAATTTTCCACACTTTTTTCTTTTTCCGCAGAAAATTTTAAACATTGAATGTTGAAAAAATAAATTTTCAACAATCTAAACAAATTTTACACAATTTGATTTTTAAAAACTTTTGCCGTTTTTTGGCTTATTAAGTAGGGGTTTAAGGAATTTCAACAATTTCCGCAGCCTATACTACTAATACTAAAAGATAATGATATTGACAGACGGAGGATTGAAATTATGAAATTTACCTGTAATACAAGAGAATTAAGCGAAGCCTGCTCAAATGTAATGAGAGCAGTAAGCACAAAGGTAACAATACCTACAATTGAGGGTATTCTTATCGAATGCGGTTCAGATACCTTAAGCCTTACCGGCTATGATTTTGAATTCGGTATCAATACAACTCTTCAGGCAAGCGTTGTTGAGCCGGGTGCAATCGTAATTAATGCAAAGGTTATAAGCGATATTATAAGAAAGCTTCCCGACGGAAGGGTTACCTTTGATATCAGCGGTACATCTGTTTCAATCGTAAGCGGTGCTGCTCAATATAACATTACAGGCATTGACGCTGACGATTATCCGGAGCTTCCGTCTGTTTCGGGCGGATATCCTCTGTTTTTAAACAAGGGAATTCTTCAGGAAATGGTAGGTCAGACATTATTTGCCGTTGCCGATAATGAATCCGCAAAGCCTGTTCACACGGGTCTTAAATTTGAAATGACGCTCAATCAGCTTAAGCTTATCGGCGTTGACGGATACAGGCTTGCAATAAGAAAGGAAACCGTTAAATACGACGGCGAGGATATCAGCTTCATCGTTCCTAAAAAGACGATAAGAGAGCTTATTAAGCTTTTGGGAACGGATTTGGAAAATGATATTTCAATCAGCGTAGGAAGAAGGCATATTGTTTTTGATGTTGATAATTACAGCATTATAAGCAGACTTCTTGACGGAGATTTTCTTGATTACAAGGCGGCTGTTCCGAAAACCGCAACAACAACCGTTTTAATTAATACAGACGACGCTATAAATTGTATTGAAAGAACCCTGCCTGTTATTGAAAACGACAAGAAAAATCCTATTAGATGTCTTTTTGACAACGATGAAATGAGAGTTTCGACTGTTTCAAGCCTCGGCAGAGTTGTTGATTACACTCATGCAAATGTCAGCGGCGACAGGGTTGAAATCGGCTTTAATTCAAAATTTGTTCTCGACGCGCTTCACGCTGCCAATACAGACCAGGTTAAAATAGAATTAAACGGCGCAGTAAGCCCTACAAAGGTTATGCCTATCAACAGCGACAGCTTCTTATTTTTAGTACTTCCGATGAGGCTCAAAAATGAAAATTAAAGTAAATCCGGCAAAAAGAAAAAGCGAAGAGGTTACAATAAAAACCGATTTTATAAGGCTTGACGCTTTTTTAAAATTCAAGGGAATAGCGCAGACCGGCGGTGAAGCAAAGCTTTTTATTCAGGACGGAATAATTAAGGTTAACGGCGAAATCTGCACCGCAAGGGGAAAGAAGATAAGAAACGGCGATATTGTTTCCGCCTTCAGTGTGGATTACCATATAAAAAATGAAAATTAATTCAATTGATTTAGAAAATTTCAGAAATATTGAAAAATTAAATATCGGCTTTGACGATGTGAACATAATCTACGGCGAAAACGCGCAGGGAAAAACAAATCTGATTGAAGCAATTTATCTTTTTACGGGAAGCAAGAGCTTTAGAGGAGTAAGGGATAAGGAGCTTATTCAGTTCGGTAAGGAATACTCAAGGCTGAAAATTGATTTTGAAAATAAAAGCAGGCAGCAAAACGCCGAAATTTTAATTAAGGGCAGGCGCACGGCTTCGTTAAACGGAGTAAAAAAGAAATCCGCAGCAATGCTCGGCGACGAGCTTAAGGCTGTTATATTTTCTCCGGTTCACCTTTCAATGGTAAAGGACGGCCCTGCCGAAAGAAGAAAATTTGTTGACGGGGCATTATGCCAGCTAAAATCAAATTACAGAAATGTTTTAAAGGAATATAACCGAAGCCTTGCGCAGAGAAATATGCTTTTAAAGGATATAGGCAGTAACCCGTCATTAACGGATATGCTCTATATTTGGGATAAAAATTTGGCATCAAGCGGTGCAAAAATGGCATATCAGAGGCAGAAATATATTGAAGCGCTTTTACCTCACACGAGGGAAATTTTTGACGGTCTTTCAAGGGGCAGAGAAAGCATTGACCTTATAATGAAGGGCGAGGTTGATTACAGAGGCCTTGATGTAAGCGAAATAGAAAAAAGACTTATGTTTGCCTTTGACAACAGCAGAGGCGCGGATATTATAAATAAAATCACAACAGCAGGTCCGCACAGAGATGACATAGAAATTCTTATTAACGGCAAAAGTGCAAGGAGCTTCGGCTCGCAGGGACAGCAACGCTCCTGCGTTCTGGCGCTCAAGCTTGCAGAGGCGAGCCTGTTAAGAGAAATGACGCAGGACGAGCCTCTTGCTCTTCTTGATGATGTTATGAGCGAGCTTGACGAATCGCGTCAGGATTATATTTTAAACCATATAAAGGATTGGCAGGTTTTTATTACCTGCTGTGACGCAAACACGGTATTGAGATTAAAGCAGGGAAAAACCTTTCATTTAGAAAACGGAGGTCTGATTTAATGTATCTTTACCTCGGCGGTGACACTGTTGTAAAAAGCAGTGAAATAACGGGCATTTTTGATATGGATACATCAACCGTCAACAAAGCGACGAGGGATTATCTTTCAAAGGCCGAAAAGGAAAAAAGAGTTATTTATGTTAACTATGAGCTTCCCAAAAGCTTTATAGTAACCGATGATAAAATTTATGTTTGTCCGCTTAACACAGCAACTCTGCTCAAGCGGAGCAAATAAGGAGATTTACATATGAGCGAAGAAATCAAAACAAATTTGGAAGAAGAGGATATTGATACCGTTGTAACCGAAGAATATTCGGCAAAGGATATTCAGGTGCTCGAGGGTCTTGAGGCAGTAAGAAAAAGACCGGGTATGTATATCGGCTCAACGGGACCGAGAGGACTTCACCACCTTGTTTATGAAATTGTAGATAATTCAATAGACGAGGCTCTTG
The DNA here is from genome assembly GCA_051881215.1 of Eubacterium sp. Lineage (GTDB taxonomy): Bacteria > Bacillota > Clostridia > Oscillospirales > Acutalibacteraceae > Eubacterium_R. The sequence continues at coordinate 4,620 of JBJEPL010000147.1, forward strand.
CAGGCGTGTGTACCCATATTGAATGTGACATTCTTCCGGGTAACATCATTCAGGTAAGGGATAATGGTCGAGGAATTCCTGTCGGCATCAATGAAAAAACAGGGCTTCCTGCCGTTACGGTTGTTCTTACCGTTCTTCACGCAGGCGGTAAATTCGGAGGCTCGGGCTATAAGGTATCGGGCGGACTTCACGGTGTAGGCTCATCTGTTGTTAATGCTCTTTCAGAATGGCTTGAGGTTGAGGTTACTCAAAACGGTCATATCTACAGCCAAAGATTTGAAAGAGGCAACCCTGTAAACGATTTGCATATAACAGGCGACGCAGACGGCCACGGAACTCTTATCCGCTTTAAGGCTGACCCTGATATTTTTCAGGAAACAACCGAATATGAATATGAAATTCTTGCAAGAAGATTGAGAGAGCAGGCATTTTTAAACGCAGGCCTTTCAATCACTCTCACCGATAAAAGAGGTGAAGAGGAGCAGGGCGAGGAATTCTGCTACGAGGGCGGTATCCGTTCGTTTGTTGAATATATCAACACAAGCAGAGGGCTTAACCCTATTCAGGACGAGGTTATCCACCTTTCAACAACAAAGGGCGACAGAAGCGCGGAGGTTGCGCTTTGCTACACCGATTCATATAACGAAACGCTTTTATCCTTTGCAAACAATATCAACACCATTGACGGCGGTACCCACGAAACAGGCTTTAAAACAGCGCTTACAAGAGTATTCAACGACTACGGAAAGAAATTTAATATTCTTAAGGACAGCGATAAAAAATTCACCGGCGAGGATGTCCGCGAGGGCATAACGGCTGTTATCTCCGTTAAGCTTACCGAGGCTCAATTTGAGGGTCAGACAAAGGGCAAGCTCGGAAATACCGATATCACGGGACTTGTTTCATCAATGCTTTATGACAAGCTGATGACATATTTTGAAGAAAACCCTGCCGTTGCAAAGGTGCTTATCAATAAATCGCTCGACGCTTCACGCGCAAGAGAGGCTGCGAGAAAGGCAAGGGAAAACGCAAGAAGAAAATCACCTCTTGAGAGCAACTCACTTCCCGGCAAGCTTGCCGACTGCACGAGCAAGGACCCTTCAAAATGCGAAATATATATCGTCGAGGGTGATTCCGCAGGAGGCTCTGCCAAGGAGGGCAGGGACAGAGAGCATATGGCTATCCTCCCTCTCTGGGGAAAAATGCTCAATGTTGAAAAAGCAAGAGTGGACAAGGTTTATTCAAACGAAAAGCTGGTTCCTGTAGTTATGGCGCTCGGAACGGGAATAGGCGACGATTTTGATATAACAAAATTAAGATATCACAAAATTATAATTATGGCTGATGCCGATGTTGACGGCGCACATATCAGAACGCTTCTTTTGACCTTCTTCTTCCGCTATATGCCGCAAGTTATAGAGGGCGGATATGTTTATCTTGCACAGCCGCCTTTGTTTAAGGTATCAAAGGGAAAGAGAAGCGCTTATGCCTTCTCCGATGAAGAGAGAGACGCTAAAATAGAAGAATTCGGCGGCGACTGCGATATTCAGCGATACAAAGGTCTCGGTGAGATGGACCCGGCGCAGCTTTGGGAAACAACAATGGACCCCGAATTCAGAACTATGCTTCGTGTAACCGTTGAGGACGCGCAAAGAGCATCCGAAAACTTCTCAATTCTTATGGGCGACAATGTTGAGCCGAGAAGAGATTTCATTGTTAAAAACGCTAAATTTGTTGAAAATCTTGATATATAAATCAAAATGTCAGAATATACAAAATAAACCTTATAATAAGGAGAAATACCGATGAACGAAGAAATACGCTATGATAATCAGAAAATCGTAGATGTAGAAATAAGTACGGAAATAAGAAAGGCTTTTCTCGATTACTCAATGACTGTTATCGTAAGCCGTGCGCTTCCCGATGTGCGCGACGGCTTAAAGCCTGTTCACAGAAGAATTCTTTACGCAATGTTTGACAACAATCTTTATCCTACAAACCCTTACCGTAAGTGCGCTACCACCGTCGGTGAAGTGCTCGGTCACTATCATCCTCACGGCGACGCTTCGGTTTATGACGCAATGGTAAGGCTTGCCCAGCCGTTTTCAATGAGGCACACTCTTGTTGACGGCCACGGCAACTTCGGCTCCGTAGACGGCGACCCTCCGGCTGCTTACCGTTATACTGAAAGCCGTTTGAGCAAAATTGCAATGAAAATGCTCGAGGATATAAAGAAGAATACTGTTGATTTTGCGCCTAATTTTGACGACACGACAAGCGAGCCTACTGTTCTTCCGGCGCGCTTTCCAAACCTTCTTGTAAACGGCTCGTCGGGTATAGCCGTTGGTATGGCTACAAATATTCCTCCTCATAATATGAGAGAGGTTATTGAGGGTATGTGCTGTCTTATAGATAATCCCGACGCTCAACTCGAGGATTTGATGGAGCATATCAAGGGTCCCGACTTCCCTACCGGCGGTATCATTATGGGTACGAGGGGAATAAAGGAGGCTTATGCAACAGGCAGAGGAAAAATCTATGTAAGGGCAAAGGCGGAAATTGTTGAAACCAAGGGCGACAGATTTAAAATCGTAGTAACCGAAATACCTTACGGCGTTAACAAGGCAAGGCTTATTGCGAGAATTGCCGATTTGGTTAAGGAAAAGCGCCTTGAGGGCGTTGCCGATGTTCAGGATTATTCCGACCGCAGAGGTATGCATATTGAGGTTGTTGTTAAGAGAGATGCAAACGCGCAGGTTGTTCTTAACAATCTTTATAAAATGACCGATATGCAGGTTACCTTCGGCGCAATTATGCTTGCGCTTGACGACGGTGTTCCGAAGGCTCTTACGCTCAAGGAAATTCTTGAAAAATATATTGTTTTCCAAAAGGATATTGTAAGAAGAAGAACAGAATTTGATTTGAGCAAGGCACAGGAAAGAGCACATATTTTAGAGGGTCTTGCAAAGGCGATTGACATAGTTGATGATGTTATAGCAACAATCCGTGCCTGCAAGGGCGGTCAGGCAGAGGCCAAGCAGGCTATTATGGAGAAGTTCGGCTTTGACGACCCACAGGCTACTGCAATTGTTGCATACCGTTTAGGTCAGCTTGCCGGACTTGAGATTGAAAAGATACTTAATGAGCTCGATGAGCTTCACGAAAAAATAAAAGACTTTCTTGACATTCTTTCTCACGAGGAAAGAATTAATGAAATTATTAAATCAGAGGCAAGGGCAATCGGCGATAAATTCGGCGACGCAAGAAGAACCGAGATTTCGGCTTACAGCGGAGATGTTGACGACGAGGACCTTATTCCTGTTGAGGAGTGCATTCTCACTCTTACCGAAAAGGGCTATATGAAGCGCCAGACGGTTGACACCTACAAGGCTCAAAACCGCGGAGGCAGAGGAATTTCGGGAATGTCGCGCCGTGAAGAAGATGTTGCAAAGACGATGTTTGCCTGCTCAACACACGACCAAATACTCATTTTTACAAATATGGGTAAGGTATTCAAGCTTAAGGGCTATGAAATTCCCGAGGCTTCAAGAACAAGCAAGGGAATGAATGTTGTAAACATTCTTCCGCTTGAAAACGGCGAGCAGATAAGCGCGATGGTGCAGGTTCCGCAGGAGGAGGAGAGAGCCTACCTCTGTATGGTAACAAGAAACGGTATCATCAAGAGAACTGCTTTAAAGGAATATGAGCATATCAGAAAAACGGGAATTATTGCAATTAATCTTGACGAGGGCGACGAGCTTTCATGGGTTGATATAACCGACGGAAACAGAAATCTTATCGTTGCCACTCACGACGGTATGAGCATATGCTTCAAGGAAACAGATGCAAGGCTTATCGGCAGAACAGCAAGGGGCGTTAAGGCAATTGCTCTTAACGACGGCGACTATGTTGTCGGCTTTGCAGTTCAGAGAGAGGGCTTCACGCTTTTGACCGTTTCCGAAACAGGCTACGGAAGAAAGAGCGAATTCTCCGACTACCGTATTCAGTCAAGAGCAGGAAAGGGTCTTATCAACTACCGCACGGAGCAGTACGGCAAGGTTGCCATGATTTCCCCTGTTTGCGACGACAACGATGTTATTATGATTTCTTCAGACGGAATTATTATAAGAACTCCTGCCGAGCAGATTTCCACCTTCCAAAGACCGTCAAAGGGCGTTAAGGTTATGAGAATTAACGAGGGCGAAAGGCTCGCCACCCTTTCGGTTGTTGACAGAATTGAAGATGACGAAGCCGACAGCGAGGAGACGGCAGAGGAAATTACGCAACAGGAACAGGAATAAAAATAGACAAAAGCAATAGCAAGTGACTATTATTATGATAAAAAAAGATATTTTAACATTTTATTTATAGTATTTCTGCTTTGTTTGATATATAATGTCAAAAATTCTTGTTTTTAAAAGATAAGAGTCTTGTAAAGAGGAGTGAAACCGATGGAGAAAGAATCATACAGTATTGATGATATCCTCTCTGAGGTAAAAAAAAGAAGGGAAGAAAACGAAGCGACGCTCAAAGCCGCAGACGAAAGTCAATTCTCCCCTCCGGAAAATAAAGAGGTTGTTTTTGAGATAACAGAGGAAGACCCTCAAACAGAGGAGCCTGAAGCCTCCGAGCAGGAGAAGGCTCCCGAGGAAAAACCCGAGCCGCAGCCTCAAATCACGGCAGAGCCGGAGCCTGAAGAACAGGCAAAGGACGATGTGGAAAACGAGATTTCGCACGATGACGGCGAAGAGGAAGAGCCTCAACAGGAGGAGCCTGAAAAATCCGAAGCGGAAGAAGAGGGCGCGCCGCAGGAGGAAGCAGAAAACGGTATGGTTGACCTGCTTTCCCTTGCAGGAGATGATGACAGCCTCATAACAGCCGACAATTACCGCGAGGAGCCGGAAAAGGAAAAATTCTTTAAAACAAAAAAAGGCAAAATAACTCTCGGTGCAATAATTGTTCTTGTTATTCTTGTTATAGGCGCAGCCGTTTTCGGCATACTTTATGCTAACGACGCTCTTAATAGGATTACGGGCGACAATGAGGAATACGAAAAGGTAACCTACTACGACGGTATGGACTTTTTGCAGGAGGACTTCCCTGCTATTGAGGAGCTTTCAGCCAATGAAATTGCAGGCTATAAGGAATACTTAAAGCAGTGGTATCAAAACGGCGACCCTGTAAGCTCAACCCATGTACTTAATGTTCTTCTTATCGGTCAGGACACAAGAGAAGAGGAAATTTCAAACGCCTCAAGAGCCGATTCGGGAATTATTGCAAGCATCAATATTGATACACAGCAGATAACGCTGACCTCTGTTTTGCGTGATATGTATGTTTATTACGAGGTTGACGGCGTAGGCACCTACGGAAAAATTAACGAGTCTGCCGCAAACGGCGGAATTAAAACATATATCAACACCGTTGAGAGATATTTCAAGGTTTCGATTGATAATTATGTTATTGTTAATTTTGCAAGCTTCCCTAAAATCGTTGACGCGCAGGGCGGAGTTGAAATTCCGCTGACAGCGGCAGAGGTTTACGAGGTTAATAATCATCAGGCGAGATATGCTAATACTACGCTTCCCGACGCTGTTATGGGTGAGGACGGCGAGTATGAGAAGGTTTTGCTCAACGGCAAGCAGGCTCTTGCTTATTGCAGAATAAGATACATTGATTCGGACAATGCCCGTGCCGACAGGCAGAAAACGGTTCTTCTTGAGCTGTTTAAGAAAATGAAGGGCGCAGGAACGGTTGACACGGTTAAGGTTGTAAACAGCCTTATTGATTATGTTTCAACCGGCTATTCAAAGAAAGAGATTATCTCAATCGGCAACACTGCTCTTAAAGACGGCTGGTTGAGCTTTGAGACCGTAACAACCACCGTACCCGATATGGAAAACGCAAAGGGCGGTCAGAAATTTGCAGTGGCTCCGGGCAACTGGATTTGGAAGGTAGATTTCCCTAAAGATGCGCAGGAGCTTCAAAACAAAATTTACGGCAAGTCAAATATCGAGCTGAACGAAAACAGAGCCGATTATGTAAATATTGATTACTGATAACAAAAGGTTAAAGGCACAAGCGCAAGCTTGTGCCTTTTGTCTATAATGTAGATTATTAAAGCTATTGCATATCATTAAGCGATGTCGGAGCGGTGTCGGCAACCTCAACCTTATTCGCCTGCATCCAAAGCGACGGCGTCACTCTCAATTTATAGCCGTAGCCGGGGTCCATCTGCCAATGAGCCATAGGCGCCTCGGGCAGACCGTAGCAGGCAAGAATTGTCATAATAACTCCTGCGTGCCCGACAATCGCAATATTTTGGGTTCCTGTTTTTATACAGCCGTCAACAATCTTTTCAAAGGCGGCGCAGATGCGCTGCGCAAACTCGGCGTTGCTTTCTCCGAACGGCGGCCTTGCGTTGATATCGCCGTGAAGCCAGGCTTTAAAATCCTCGTTATCCTTTAAATCCTCGGCGGTCATACCCTCAAACTCGCCGAAATTATACTCAATAAAATCGTCAATAGTTATTACATTTTTGTTATCAAACATAATTTTTGCCGACTCAACGCATCTTTTAAGAGGAGAGGAAAACACGGCGTCAACCTTCGGATAATGCTCTTTTGCTCTGATTGATTTGAGCTGTGATACACTATCCATAGTTAACGGCAAATCCGTATGCCCAATATACTGTGCGTTTAAGTTGCCCTTCGTAATTCCGTGGCGGAAAAGGTAAATCGTGTAGGTTTTCATTTTAAAAAGTCCCTTCTAAAGCTGAAATATTACAAAAAATTAACAAAATTAAATTCTAACTTTACAAATAGTAATATGGTGGTATAATACTATTTGTATTAAAATTCAAGGTTAGGTAAAATGATGAAGGAAGAAAAAACAGAGAAATTATCAAAATTCGCCGAAAGGCTTTCACAGCTTCGCAGAGAAAGAGGAATAAGCCAGAAGAAAGCGGCGGCTGATTTGGGAATATCGCAGGCGCTTTTGAGCCATTACGAAAAAGGAATAAGAGAATGCGGACTCGATTTTGTTATCCGCTGCGGCGAGTATTACGGCGTTACAACCGATTACCTTCTCGGCGTGAGCGACAGCAGAAACGGGGTTGACCTCTCCTGCATTATGGGCGGCGAGGAAGAGGGGGAAATGTCTGCCGCAATGCTCAACAAAGCAACGGAAATTCTGCTTGAGATAATATCCTCGGTAAGCGACGGAAGCGCAATAAAGTATATTTATGATTACTACACCCTTTGCCTTTACCGCGGCGCAATAACAATGGCGAAGGCAGGAGTTCTGCCAAAGGAAATGTTCAAGCTTGATTATTCGCTCGGAAGAGAGCTTGCCTCGGCGGCGCTTGCAGTTGAGGACGCGCGCTTTGTATTTATCGAGGATAAATCAAGAACAGGAACCGACTTGAGTGAAAAGACTGCTCTTCACACGCTTATTGAAAAGGCGGAGGAGCATATTCTTAACAGCTTTTATTTAGAATAAGGAGTACTGATTTTTTTCGGTTTTAATATAGTCAATGATTATCGCTGTGGAGATTTCCGCGGCGATTA
>JBJEPL010000148.1:0-12076 GCA_051881215.1 Eubacterium sp.
CCCCTTTTTGCATATTCAACAAGAAAAACTGCGGAGAAAATGCCAATCGGAACAGCCAGCAATAATGTAAAAAATGTCAATAACAGAGTATTGAATATTGACGGCAGCATTGAATGGTTAGACGAGGTGTGCTTTAGAGCAAAAAGCTCGGGCGTAAGATTGGGAATTCCCTTTATAAGAATATACGCGATAATAAAAACAACAGCAAAAACTGTTATAACCGACGCCAAAAGGATTAATAAGTACACTGCAAATGACATAGGATGACGGAGATATGTTTTAAGCTTATTCATAATCTTAACTCTCCTTTTTCCTTGTCAATGCAGAAAAGCATAAATTTATAATAAGAATAAAAACAAACAAAACAACTGCCGTTGCAATAAGCGCTCTTTGGTGAAGTCCCGAGGCATATGCCATTTCCAAAACGATATTGCCCGTAAGTGTTCTTACTCCCGAGGTGATTGAATCCGGAAGAACTGCCTGATTGCCTGCAATCATAACAACAGCCATCGTTTCGCCTATTGCTCTGCCTATTCCTAAAATTATACCGCTTAAAATGCCTGACGAGGCGGCGGGGATAACTGTTTTAAAAATGCTTCTTTCCTTTGTTGCGCCCAAAGCCAACGCTCCCTCATAGTAATAAGCCGGGACTGCTCTTATTGACGCCTCAGCTGTATTTATAATTGTGGGCAAAATCATTATCCCGAGCAAAATCGACGCAGTTAATATACCCTTTCCGCTTGTGCCTGTAAGCTTCTGCATAACGGGCACGATTACAACAAGGCAGAAAAAGCCGTATATAATTGACGGCACGGAAGCAAGCAGATTGACCATCGGCTTGATTATTCTGTATAATGCCGACGGGCAGTATGATGAAAGAAATACCGCCGTCAGCAAGCCGATAGGTACTCCTATGATAATTGCGCCTGCTGTAACATAAATGCTTGCAACTATCATAGGGAATATACCGAATAATTCCTGCTCTGGCTTCCAAGTTGTTCCGAATATAAAATTTTTAAAACCTATCTCTTTAATAGCCGGCACACCGTTTACAAATATAAAACGGCATATCATAATAACGGCTATTACAGACATACAGGCACATATAAAAAACAGTGCCTGCATTGCCTTTTCTTTTAAGTTATTTAATTTCATCCCAAGTTGTTACAGCACCTGTATAAATTGATTTAACCTGCTCTGCGGTGAGATTTGATACGGCGTTATTTGTGTTAACGATAACTGCGATACCGTCGAGTGCAATCTTTTGAGGCTCGAGTGTTTTTAATTCATCATCTTTCAAATCTCTTGAGGACATTGCGATATCAACAGCACCGTTGATAGCTGACTCAATTCCTGCCGATGAGCCGGATTCCTGAATCTGAATTTTTACATTTGGATTAAGCTCTTTATATTTATCGGCAAGAACATTCATTACAGGAGCAACAGAGGTTGAACCGGCAAGAGTAACTGTTCCGCTCAAGCCCGACGCCTTATATTCCGTATCTGTATCAATTCCGATATATCCCTCATCGTTGATAACGCTCTGACCCTGCTTGCTCATAATGAAGCTGATGAAATCCTTTGAAAGGTCTGAAAGAGAGCTTTCAATATAGGCAATGTTAAACGGTCTTTGAAGCTTATATGTGCCATCCTTAACGGTATCGGTTGAAGGGGCAACACCGTCAAGAGATACTGCCTTTACAGTATCTGAAAGAGAACCGAGTGAAACATATCCGATTGCTTTTTCGTTACCGTTTACAGTTGACATCATAACTGAGGTTGAATTTGTAATTTCCGCTGTTTCAATTGTTGCGTCGTTTTCGTTTTCATCAAGAATTGCCATTAATTCGGTGAAGGCGTCTCTTGTACCTGAACCCTCTTCGCGGGATACAACTGTTATATTTCCTGTCATTCCCTGCGCAGGAGCAGTAACGCTGGTGTTGTTCGAAGTGTTTTGCTCATCATCTGAATTTTTTGCTGCATTGCAGCCTGCAAATACGCTTGCAATAACTGCAAGAACTGTTATTACAGCAATGATAATGTTTTTCTTTTTTGTCATTTTAAATACCTCTTTTAAATTATTACCACTTCCGTGGCTCGTTAATATATTAACACCCCTATGTTAAAAATGAATTTCGTTTGAGATTAATTTCGGTAAAAGTTGTGTTAAATCTTTGTATTATTATGTGACAAAACGGATAAAAAAAATTCCGAATCACAAAATGATTCGGAAATATATAATTAGTAAAAATAAATTTGGCTTTTTTCTTAATCGGCGATATCGGATAACTCAAAGTTGATAACCTTATTAAGCTCATCAAGGCTGATTTCAATCTGATAGCCTATTGCGCCGGCGCTGAAAATAACGGTTTCAAAATCCCTTGCAGTTTCGTCTATCGTCGTAGTGAAAAGCTTTTTCATACCAATCGGCGAACAGCCGCCGTGTATATAGCCCGTAAGCGGCAGTAAATCCTTTTGCTTTATCATTTCTATTGACTTTTCGCCAACTGCCTTCGCCGCTTTTTTAAGATTTAATTCCTTTTCGGCAGGAACAACAAAAACATAATAGTTTGAGTTTGCTTTTGCAACGGTAACAAGAGTTTTGAACACCTGATTGGGATTTTCACCCAGAGCATCGGCGACCTCCGTTGCACTTACGGCGTCGGTATCCGCATATGAATGAACGGTATATTTTATCTTTTTACTGTCTAATATACGCATAACATTAGTTCTTTTTTCATTGCTCTTTTTTGACATAATCTATTGTCCTCATATATAAATTTAGATTATTTCAGCTTTTTCTTGCTAAATATAAATCTATTGTATCGTAAATATTGATATATCCGCCTGCATTATTTATTGCCTTCTTCATATCATTTTCAAAGGCAGCTTTTATATCGCAAGGCAATAAGCGATGGTCGGAATAAGTATTAATCAGATAATTTAACTCTGCCGCCTAACTCACTGATTTTGCGGATACTTCCGTTTTCAATAAGATATGCTTCCCCCCGAAGCTCCTGTTGCTGATTATTTATATAAATATAGCTACCGTCAACAAGAGCATAAAAGCTTCGTGAAAAGCTGTCGGGATATGTAATATCCTCAAAAACACGCAAGCCGTCCAAAACATTGTTTTTTATTGCTTGGTAATGAGGAAGTACGCTTACACCTGTCAGTCCGAGTCCCGAAAGAAAGCGCTTATAATCCGGTGAAACAGCTTCGCCCGGCAACTCCGGCTGTGCATAAACGATATCGGCGCTGTTCATTGTTCCGGCACTTATACCGAGAACAATTGCGTCATAATCCTTAATTAGCTCTTTCAATCCGACTTTTTGAAAAAAGCGGTTTTGCGTAGGCACGTGACCGCCTGCCAAAATCAGCAAATCTGCATTTTTAACTAATTCTTCGGCTGTTTTTTCGGTGCGGCTGTCAAGTATACTAAAATCTGAAAAAACGATATCTGCGTTATTAAAGCTTCTTTTTACCGATTCTGCAAATCCGTCGGTAAAAGCGTAATTATCAGGGTCGGAACAGATAAACAGGCATCTGCTACCAACCGGAACAGTACGACGCAGCTCCTCAACAAAATTGTTTGACGGGTTAAGAGTTTCTTTATCCTTTAGGCAAGGACTGCTTGTTAAAAAGCATACCATTTTTATACCTCCGCAAATTTATTATTCATATTTTATCACAAACTTTTACATTTGTATACGGCAGATAATTATTTTGCAATTTCATATATGAAAACTAAATACATATTATTGTATGAGGTGATTTAATGCGTTTTGTAAATTACGACCGTCAAAGTGCGGTTGATTATGCAGGCAAATGGGCGCTGTCACGCAATCCGCAGTATTACAACTTTGACGGTATAGGAGGAGACTGCACAAACTTTGCTTCTCAATGCCTGTTTGCAGGGTGCAAAGTAATGAACTATAAAAAGGATATAGGTTGGTATTATAATTCAATCAATGACAGAGCGGCGGCATGGTCGAGCGCAGAGCATTTAAGAAGATTTCTTTTAACTAACAGCGACAGCGGACCAATGGCATCTGCGGTTTCAATGGAAAATTTGGAATTAGGAGATTTAATTCAATTAAATAACTCAATTGAATATTACCATACATTAGTAGTCACAGGATTTTCAAACGGGATTGCGCTCGTTTCGGCGCACACAGATGATTCTTATATGCGCAGTATTGACACCTATTTCTACCACTCTGCCTCTGCTTTACATATTTTAGGCGCAGGAAAGCCATAATTGATTATAAAAACAACAAAAAAGAAGCGGCAAATTGCCGCTTTTACCATAAAATAAAGACACCCTAATGGGTGCGGGAGTAGGACCGAGGGAATGGCAGTTGCTACGAAACAGTCCACCGGACTGTTTCTTCCAAATGCTTTGTTCGCTTTGCTCTCAACATTTGGAGCCACCTGTCGTAGGTTCGAGTCATTATACAATACTATAAAATAAAGACACCCTAATGGGTGTCTTTATTTTATGGTTGCGGGAGTAGGACTCGAACCTACGACCTTCGGGTTATGAGCCCGACGAGCTACCAACTGCTCCACCCCGCGATATATAGTTATCGCTTAATGCTTTACTATTATATCAAAAAAACTTATATTGTCAATAGTTTATTGAAAAAAAGTGATAAATAATCACTTTTTCATTATATTTATTGCATAAAAAAATGTGAATATTAAAAAATATTAACAGGGTGATTATATAATGGAGGAAAATGAGATTTTTTCTTTATCTCTTGACATAGGACAGGCTATTATCAAAAGCGGCGGTGAAATTCATAGAGCCAAGGACACAATCAAAAGAATAAACTATGCCTATGGCAATAAATGCGTTATTTTTGCTGTTCCCTCGCTTATCATTGCTCAAAGCGACAGAAATATTGAAATAAGGCGGATTGAGGGAGAGGACACTGATTTATCGGAATTATCAAGGCTTAACGCCTTATCAAGACGCCTATGCAATGAAGAAAATGAAGAGATAAATATTACAAGGAAAAAGGTATATCCCAAAATATTTGAAATGCTTGCGGTTTGCTCCGCCACCGGTGCGTTTTGCCTTTTTTTCGGCGGAAGCATAATTGACGCTCTTTTTTCGGCCATGATAGGTTTGGTTATAAACTCTTTAGACAAAAGAAAAGGTACTCTTCCCCTTTTTTCATCTAACCTCATTGAATCTGCAATTGCGGGAATATTATCATTTTTGCCTTTGAAAATCGGAATTCACACTCACCCCGATAAAATAATAATCGGAACGATAATGCTTCTTGTGCCTGGACTTACTGTTGTAAATGCAATGATGGATATGATGAACGGCGATTTAATTGCAGGACTCATTGAATTATTTAAAGCAATTATGTCGGCGCTTGCGATAGCTCTGGGCTTTGCAGGGGCAGTAATACTTTTTGTTAAACTGTAATGAAAGAAATAATTTTTTGTGTTATCGGTGCATTTGCTTTTTCAATAATAATGAAAGCACCTAAAAAATGCCTAATCAGCATATTGTTCGGTGGAATTATTTCAGCCGGAGTTTATCAAATACTTTTTGAAAGCTACGGAGAGCTTCTTTCGTGTATGATAGCAATGATGTGCACTGTTTTTTATTCCGAAATAATGGCAAGAGTTCTTAAAGAGCCGTCAACGGTTATCCTTATGCCGTCAACTATTCCCCTTCTTCCCGGAAGCTCAATATACTACACAATGCTATACGGTGTTCTTTCTGACAGTGACGGTTTTCTCCGCTATGGAAAGGCAACGCTTTTTGCAGGTCTCGGAATAGCACTTGGCGCAGTTATAAGCTCAATCATTGTTAATATTATAAGCAAATACAAAGTAAGTAAAATCAACAATAATGATAATCAAACCTGATTGAATAAACCTTTCAAGTATGTTAGAATAAAAATATACAGTTGAAAATTATATATGAAAATTATCAGACAGAAAGGTTATTGAATGAAAATATTAATAGTACCCGACAGCTATAAGGGAAGCATGTCATCACAGCAGGTTTGTGAATGCATTAAAAAAGGTATTCTTCAAGCTGAAGCAAATGCCGATATAACCTGCCTGCCATTTGCAGACGGCGGTGAAGGCTTCGGCAAATGCTTAAGCGATATATGTAATGGCAAAATACTTTACACTAACTGCACGGATATATACGCAAAGCATATAAAGGGCTACATATATACAACCGAAAAAGCAGCAATAATAGAATGCTCAACGGCAAGCGGACTTCAAAAGAAAAAAGATGTAATGAACGCAACCTCTTACGGCACGGGGGAATTGATAAAATTCGCTTTATCAAAGGGTTTCAAAGATATTATTCTCGGTCTCGGCGGAACAGGCTCTTGCGACGGAGGCGTTGGAATTTTAAGTGCGCTTGGGGCTGTTTTCAGAAATATTGACGGGGAAATAATTGAGTATCCCAGCGGAAAAGATTTAGAGAATATCTACGGCGTCGGTTTTAAAAATCTTGTAAAGGATATAAACTTTACATATGCCTGCGATGTAGAAAATCCGCTTTTCGGAAAAAACGGCGCGGCATACATTTTCGCTCCTCAAAAGGGAGCGGATGAAGAGCAGGTTAAATCCCTTGATAACGGACTCAAAATGCTAAACGCATTTTTGCCTACTGATGTCAGCAAAATAAAGGGCGGCGGAGCTGCCGGAGGAATTTGTGCGTCTCTTTATTCCGTTTACGGCGGAACAATTAAAAGCGGTTTTGATATTTTGTCTGACGCTTATCGGCTTGAAGATAAAATAATGAGCTCTGATATAATTGTTACGGGAGAGGGCAAAACCGATAAGCAGACGCTTATGGGAAAGCTTCCGTATAAAATTGCACAGCTATGCAAAAAGCATAATAAAAAATGCGTAGTAATAAGCGGAAGTATTGATAATGTAGAACTTGGGGATAAAATGATAAGTCTTGTCGACAAAAGCACTACTTTGGAGCAGGCTCTCAAAAATCCCGAATTAACACTTGAAAACAAATCTAAATTAATATTGCAATAATTTGGTTTTAAATATATAATATTATGGAAATAAATACATAGGAGAAATTAATTATGAAAGTAAGACTTCCAAAGCACAGAGAATTTCTTATTAAATTTGAAGACGGTTACCCTCTTGAGGAGGAAGCCTGGAAGGCACTCAACCAAATTGTTAAGGATTATTCGGTTGACGGAAAAAGCATTTATACCGAAACCTTTATTGAGGACAATGAGGACAAGGTAAAGGCTCTTCAGGAAAAATATGAATTCACTTACGAAATTATTGAGAAATAGGGATTATTATGGAAAAGAAACGGGCATATGCTGTTGCAACATCGCATCTTGATACTGTATGGAGATGGAATATTGCAAAGACTATTGAGGAATATCTACCCGACACCATTGAAAAGAATTTTAAATTGATAGAAAAATATCCTAAATACAAATTCAATTTTGAGGGTGCATACAGATATGAGCTCATTGAAGAATTTTATCCTCTTGCCTTTGAGCAGATAAAAAAATATGTTGATGAGGGCAGATGGTGTGTATCCGGATCGTCATACGAAAACGGAGATGTCAATATTCCCTCCCCTGAAGCTATTTTCAGAAATATTCTGTTAGGTAACAAATATTTCGAGGAAAAATTTAATAAAAAATCAAGCGATCTTTTTCTGCCTGACTGCTTCGGATTCGGTTGGGCTTTGCCTTCTATTGCCAAAAACGCAGGTCTTAAAGGCTTTTCAACGCAAAAATTATCCTGGGGCAGTGCAAAGGGACTTCCGTTTGATTTGGGAATATGGAAGGGTCCCGACGGTAATGAAATTTTCACAAGCCTTGACGCAAAATCATACAGATATAAATTCAGCGGTGATATAAGAGCTGATATAAGCGTCATTAACAAGGTTGCACAAAATGCGCAAAGTGCCGGTCTGCCTTGGGCAAACCATCTTTACGGAACAGGCGACTGGGGCGGTGCACCGACAGAAGAAAGCGTAAAATCAGTTCAGGAAAGTGTAATGATCAATGACAGCAAGGATTTTGATGTTATAAGCGCACGGACTGATGAAATTTTCGAGGATATGGACTCTCTTACCTCTGATGAAAAGAAAAAGCTTCCTGTTTGGAATGATGAGCTTCTTATGACAAGTCACGGTGCGGGCTGTTATACCTCAAGAGGAATGAGCAAAAGGCTTAACAGGAAAAATGAAGTTTTAGCCGATATGACCGAAAGGGCATGCTGTTTTGCCCATTCACTCGGTAATTTTGATTATCCGAGAGAAAATTTAAATCAGGCTTGGAAAAGAGTATTGAAGCATCATTTTCACGATGATATTACAGGTACCTCACTGATGGAGGTATATAATGACAGCTGGAACGACTATTTTCTTTCGCTTTCACAGTTTAAAAACGAATATCTCGGAGCAATGAGATACATAGTAAACGAGCTTGACACTTCGTGGGTAGACAAAGGAGAATGCGTTGTTGTTAACAATCCGACGCAATACAAAAGATGCGACGCTGTTAAGGTTAATGTAAAAATCAGCAGAATGTGTCGCAATATAAGGATGTTTGACCAAAACGGCAATGAAGTTCCAAGCCAATTCATCGCAAGAAACGGAAAGACTGTTGCTTTAATTTTTCTTGCTGAGGTTGACTCATTCGGTTACAATGCGTATAAAATAATTGATTCCGATATGCCATGCAAAATTGACACGGGTATAAAGGTAACAAATCATACGCTTGAAAACAAAAAATTCCGTATTATATTTAACAGAAACGGTGACATTGCATCGCTTTATGATAAGAAGCTCAAAAAACAGCTTCTTGACGCTCCTATTAAAATGGCATTACTTCATGATGTTGGCTCATTATCTTATCCGAGCTGGGAGATAAGAAAAGAGGATATTGACAAGGAGCCTTACTGCTATGCCAATACTCCCGAATTCACTATTATTGAAAACGGACCTGCAAGAGTATCTTTGATGGTAAAGCGTGAAGCCGAGTATTCGACCGTAACTCAAATTGTTTCATTGACTCCGGAATCGGAATATGTTGAAGTAAAAAATATTGTTAACTGGAAAACAAGACGAACAATGCTCAAAGCCACCTTCCCGTTTTCAGTCAGCAACAAAAAGGCAACATATGATTTGGGGCTCGGTGTTATTCAGCGTCCTAATAATACGGATAGCCTTTACGAGGTTCCGGCACAAAGATGGGCTGATTTAACCGATGAAAGCGGAGAATACGGAATATCCATATTCTCAGACTGCAAATACGGTTGGGATAAGCCTAATGACAATACGCTTCGCTTAACCTGTATACACACGCCGTCGGGAGCTTTTACAAAAGAGACAAGGCAGGATTTACAGGATATAGGAAGAAATATCTTTGGATTTGCTATTTACAGCCATGAAGGCGGATTTGACAATTCAACGCAAAAGCAAAGTGAGCTTTATGCAAATCCTATCGGTGCTGTTCAGACAACTGATAGGAAAAAGCGTTCACTTGACAATAATATTTCATTCTTAAAAATAAGCAATGATGATGTTATTGTAAGAGCGGTAAAAATGTGCGAAGATGACGATTCGCTGATTATTAGAGTTAACGAAGCTGTAGGAAAAGCACACAGGAATGTTTCTTTGAAGCTGTTTAAGGAAATAGGAAGCGCCGAGCTTGTAAATGCAAGTGAGGAGAAAATAAGAGCACTGAATGTTACAAACGGGTCTTTAAGGTTTAATATCAATCCGTTTGAGGTTAAAACCTTTAAGATTAAATATAAGGATGATATTGTAAGAATCCCCCGTGAGCGTTACCGCGCGCTTGAGCTTGAATTTAATGCAAAGGGATTTACGACCGACTCAAATATGAGAAATGTAATTCTTCAGGGCAGCGGATTTTCTTTACCGTATGAACTACTGAAAAACAGAATTACAGTGGGCGGAGTTGATTTTAAATTCCCTCAAAAGCCTGATGACAGATACGATGTTCTTGTATGCCGAGGACAGGAAATTGAAATTCCTGTAAAGGCAACTAAGGTTTACTTCATCGCCGCATCAACACAGGAAAATCAGCTTGAACAATTTTCTGCGGGCGGAGTTGTTCCAAAGGGTATGGTTATAAACTCAATGAGCAACTATGCAAGCACATGGGATATGGCAGGATTAGAGCAAAACGCAGATATATATGAAAATATTAATCTTGCGCTTGAATTTACCCATACCCATCATCCTGAAGGCAATTTGACTCAAAAGGCAAAGTTTTTTATGTATGAGATAGATACTCACGGATTTGATAAAATAGTTTTGCCTGAAAACAATAAAATTGTTATTCTTGCAATGACTGCTGTTAAAAAATATTCAAACACGGCCGTTGTTACAAAGACAATAGATACGGCCGCGGAAGATTATAATTTTGACGGTATTCCGCCGATTGATAAAATCATTGACAAGGCCGATTTTATTACAATACGGGCAGGAAAAATTCAGGATCAGATTAAAAGCGGCAAAGGTAAGGGTATTAAAAGGGATAATATAATAACAAATATTATTCGCTCATACACAAAAAGTGAATGGTAAATACACTTAATATTCAAAGCTCCCTATACAAAAAATGTATAGGGAGTTACTTTTTTGTGTAAATGTTTATTACTTTACAAAAATTAAAATGTTAAAGTGTTGCGGAAAACTGTGTTAAAATTGTGGAAAACTCAATTTTTTACAAAAAATTATTGCTGAAAACTCTGTGGAAAATGTTAAAAATGTAAAGAAATTAACTTGCATTTAACATAATTTTCCACAATTTAGCATTTTGCAAAAATAAATATACATTTTGACAAAAAATTAAAAATATGTATAAAAAACCGGCATTATTAAAATGCCGGTTTAATAGTATTTAATAAGTATTTCTTATTTCTTAAAAAAGTTAACGATATCCGAAAAAGCATCGTCGTCGTTATCGGTAAAGCTTGAAGGAGCTGCTGCCGGAGTCGGAGCAATCGGCTGAGGAGGAGCTACTTCCTTATTAGCTGTTACGGATTTAATCGGAGCGCCAGGGCCCTGATCACCGAAACGGGTAGCTATAACAGTAATAATCATTTCGTCCTCAAGCTCTTCATCGAAGTTTGCACCCCAGATAATATTACAATCAGGATGAACAGCATTTGAAACGATTGTTGATGCTGCGTCGATTTCTTCAAGGCCGATATCTGTTGAAGCAGTAAAGTTAATAAGAACGCCGCGTGCACCGTCAATAGAGGTGTTAAGAAGAGGAGAAGAAATTGCCTGCTGTGCTGCAAGCTCTGCCTTATCCTTACCCTTTGCACGACCTACGCCCATATGAGCATATCCTGCATCCTTCATAATTTCAGTTACATCGGCAAAGTCACAGTTTACAAGACCTGTTGCATTAACAAGATCGGAAATAGACTGAACACCCTGGCGAAGAACATCGTTTGCAATTTCAAAAGCATTGAGAAGAGTAATTTTTTCCTGTGTTACATACTTAAGGTTTTCATTAGGGATAACCATAATTGAGTCAACATACTGTGCAAGCTCTTTTATACCCTCTTGAGCCTGCTCCATACGGCGTTTACCCTCAAAAGCAAAAGGAGTTGTAACAACGCCTACTGTAAGTATGCCGAGGTCCTTAGCGATTTTAGCAACAACAGGAGCAGCACCTGTACCTGTTCCGCCTCCCATACCTGCTGTAATGAATACCATTTCAGCGCCGGTAAGAACATCAGTGAGAGCCTCGCGGCTTTCTTCTGCTGCGCGGGTTCCAACCTCAGGCTTAGCGCCTGCGCCGCGGCCCTTTGTTGCTTTTTCGCCGATAAGAATTTTATGTGTGGCTGTTGACTTTGAAAGAGCCGGCTTATCAGAGTTAATGGCTACAAACTCAACATCCTGAATATTACAATGTACCATGCGGTTTACAGCGTTTCCGCCGCCTCCGCCTACACCTACAACTTTAATCTGTACTACCTTTGTATCATCTGTATCAATTTCATAACGACCCATACTTTAATTCTCCTTATATTTTTCTATTTAAAACCGCTTTTGGTT
>JBJEPL010000149.1:0-3509 GCA_051881215.1 Eubacterium sp.
AGACTCTTACTCAAGACGCTACGGGAACAATGGCTTATCTTGAATTCGAGGCAATGGGTGTTGACAGGGTTAAAACCGAAAAATCAGTTGCATACATTGACCATAACACATTACAGACAGGCTTTGAAAATGCGGACGATCACAAATACATTCAGACAGTAACAAAAAAGCACGGAATATATTTCAGCAGACCCGGAAACGGTATATGCCATCAGGTTCATCTTGAAAGATTCGGTATTCCCGGAAAAACACTTATCGGCTCTGACAGTCATACTCCTACAGGCGGCGGTATCTGTATGCTTGCTATGGGCTCGGGCGGACTTGATGTTGCAGTAGCAATGGGCGGAGGAACATATTATATTCCTATGCCTAAAATGACAAGAATTAATCTTACAGGCTATCTCAAGCCTTGGGTTTCCGCTAAAGATGTTATTCTTGAGGTACTCAGAATAATGAGCGTTAAGGGCGGAGTCGGAAAAATTATTGAATACGGCGGTGAGGGTGTTAAAACCTTAAGCGTTCCCGAAAGAGCAACAATAACAAATATGGGTGCAGAGCTCGGCGCAACAACATCTATATTCCCGTCAGACGAAATTACACTTGCATTTCTCAAAGCACAGGGCAGAGAGAACGACTGGGTTGAAATTCAGCCTGACGCTGACGCTGTTTATGACGAGGTTATCGACATTGACCTTTGCTCACTTACTCCTATGGCTGCCTGCCCGCATATGCCTGATAAGGTAAAAACCACTGAAGAAATCGGAAAAATCAAGGTTGATCAGGTTGCTATCGGCTCGTGCACAAATTCATCATATGTTGATATGATGAAGGTTGCTTCCATTCTCAAGGGCAAGACTGTTGCACCGACAGTATCGCTTTGCATTGCACCCGGCTCAAAGCAGGTGCTTAATATGCTTGCATTAAACGGTGCGCTTTCAGATATGATTAATGCGGGAGCAAGAATTCTTGAGTCTGCCTGCGGTCCTTGTATCGGTATGGGTCAGTCTCCTAATTCAGCAGGCGTATCATTAAGAACCTTTAACCGTAACTTTGAAGGCCGTTCGGGAACAAAGGACGCAGGAATTTATCTTGTTTCTCCTGAAGTTGCCGCTGCATCGGCTCTTACAGGATACCTTACCGACCCGAGAGAGCTTGGCGAGGCTCCTGTTGTTGAAATGCCTGAAAAATTCATTGTAAACGATAATATGATAGAGGCTCCTGCTTCAGAGGAGGAAGCCAAGAATGTTGAGGTTGTAAGAGGTCCTAATATAAAGCCTTTCCCTGAAACTGCACCGCTTCCTGAAGATATTACTGCTAAAGCAGTTCTCAAGGTCGGAGATAATATCACAACCGACCATATTATGCCGGCCGGTGCTAAAATTCTTCCTTACCGTTCAAATATTCCTCATCTTTCACAATACTGCTTCGGCGTATGCGATGAAACCTTCCCTGAAAGAATCAAGGATGAAGGAAAAGGAATTATAATCGGCGGTTCAAACTACGGTCAGGGCTCTTCAAGAGAGCACGCCGCTCTTGTTCCTCTTTACCTCGGAGTAAAGGCAGTTATAACAAAATCCTTTGCAAGAATTCATGTTGCAAATCTTGTCAACGCAGGTATTCTTCCGTTTACTTTTGCTGATGAAAGCGACTACGATAAGATAGACCAGATGGATGAGCTTGCACTTATCGGAATTAAAGACGCTATTGAAAACAAAAAGCCTGTTATTCTCAAGAATGTTACTAAAGGCGAGGAATATGAGCTTGACTCCTCTCACCTTTCAGACAGGCAAAGAGCAATGCTTATCTGCGGAGGCTTGCTTGACTACACAAGAGAAATGAACAAGTAATTATTATAAGGAGATACAAATATGTCAGACGAAGCAAAAATCATTGACGAAGCAGTTGAGAAATTCCGTTCACTTATGGAGGCTCAACTTGCAAGAGCAAAGAAAATAAAAGAGGACAAGGATTTCACCGATTATGATGCACTTGACACAATTGTTATCGGCATCTGCGGCGGTGACGGAATAGGTCCTGTTATAACAAAAGAAAGTGAGAGAGTTCTTGCATTTCTTCTTAAAGACGAGGTTGCAAGGGGCAAGGTAAAATTCAAGGAAATCGACGGTCTTACAATTGAAAACCGCGCCGCCTGCAACAAGGCAATACCCGACGATGTGCTCGAAGAGCTTAAAGCCTGCCATGTTATTCTTAAAGGACCTACAACAACTCCGAGAGCCGGCGACCCGTGGCCGAATGTTGAATCCGCTAATGTTGCAATGAGAAAGGAGCTTGACCTTTTTGCAAATATGCGACCTGTTAAGGTACCAGAAGAGGGCATTGACTGGACCTTCTTCCGTGAAAACACGGAGGGCGGATATGCTGTAGGCTCTCACGGTGTTAATATCACTGACGATCTTGCTGTTGATTTCACGGTTGCCACGCAGGAGGGCTGTGAAAGAATAGCCCGTCTTGCCTATGAATATGCAAGAAAAAACAACAAGGGCAAGGTTTCAATAATTACAAAAGCAAACATCATCAAAACAACCGACGGTAAATTCCTTAAAACAGCACAGAAAATCGGCGAGGAATATCCTGAAATCGTTACTGATGACTGGTATGTTGACATAACAACCGCAAAACTCATTGACCCTATGAGAAGAAGGGATTTCAAGGTATTTGTTCTTCCTAATCTTTACGGTGACATCATTACCGATGAGGCTGCCGAATTTCAGGGCGGTGTAGGCACTGCAGGCTCTGCCAACATAGGCAAAAAATACGCAATGTTTGAGGCTATTCACGGCTCTGCTCCGCGTATGATTAAGGAAGGCAGAGGTCAGTATGCAGACCCTTGCTCAATGCTTCGCGCTTCCGTTATGCTTCTTTCACACATCGGTTATCAAAAGCAAGCAAATGCTCTTGAGGCGGCTCTTGATAAATGTATGTTTGAAGAAAAGAAGCTTTCAATTACAGGAAGAGCCGACGGTTGCACATGCAGCGAATTCGGCGACTATGTGATGGAAACAATCACCAAAATGGCTGAATAAACGATTTTTAAAAAGAGAGGATAATATTAATGGCCGGCAAAGATGATATTTCTATTTCCGTAATAAAACGGCTTCCGAGATACTACCGTTTTCTTCAATCACTCAAGGAAAACGGCATAGTACGAATCAGCTCAAAGGAGCTTGCCGCAAGAATGGGTCTTACGGCTTCTCAAATCCGCCATGATTTTAACTGCTTCGGCGGCTTCGGTCAGCAGGGTTACGGTTATAATGTTCCCGAGCTTCACAGCAAAATCGGCGAAATACTTTGCGTTGATAAGCAAATCAAAACAATACTTATAGGTGCAGGTAATCTCGGCAAGGCTGTTACAAACAAGCTGTTTTCAAAAAAGAGCGGCTTTAAGCTTATCGGAATATTTGATAAAAACGAAGCATTATGCGGTAATATGATTAAAGGAATTCCTGTAAGAAACATTAATTATCTTGAAAATTTCTGCATTGATAATA
>JBJEPL010000150.1:0-3467 GCA_051881215.1 Eubacterium sp.
TTCTTCCGCTTGAATATGTTACGGTATAATACTTTGAGCTTATCTTATTGCCCTTACTGTCCTTAACCGTTACAGTAGGCTTCTTAACCTTTCCGTCGTAAACATAGCTTGTTTTTGAAAGAGTTATTGTTTTAGGGTAGTAAATTGTAGTTGATTTAATTTTTTTACCGCAAATATTGCAGAGTTCAGTTACTGTTCCGTTTTTCTTTGTTGTTGCTTTTGTTGTTTTTACACTTTTTTCTATACTGCTGTGACCTGCAAGGCAGTCTATTTCTGCATTGTAATGTATTGTTGCATTCAGCAGGCTTTCATTGCCCCAATCTGAAATATCAATATTTTTCCAGTCAGCTTTTGAGCCTTCATAATATACATCTTTAATTTTATCACAACCGCTGAAAGCGTCCATACCAATAGTTTTTAAGGATTTCGGTATGCCTACGCTTGTTAATGACGAACAGCCAACAAATGAATAATATGCAAGAGATTCAATATTTTTAGGCAAGGTTATCGCTGTTAAACCTGTGCAGTTGGCAAAAGAGCGATAATCAATCATTTTAATATTATCAGGGAAATTAACCCTTTTCAATTTTTTGCTATTACAAAATGCTTCCTGATAAACTCCGTCTGTTCCATTTGGTATCGTAAATTCTTTTTCAGTTTTCCCGGCGGGATATTTCATAATCTTATTTACTATTGGAATATCTTCACCATAATCACTATAATCAACATTACGATTTGTATAGTACATCACACCATCTTTGGAATAGAATTTCTTATTACCTTTTTCTACATTGATTTCCCTTAAATTATTGCATCCTTTAAAAGGAATAGGAATAACAGAACCTTGAAAATCATTAATCGTTTTTGGAACATAGATTGTTTCTATTGTATCACAATCATATATTCTTGCCAAAGTTACTGTTTTGCCATCTATTTTTGAAGGTATTACTATATCCTTCGCAGTTCCGCTGTAACCATAAATATGGACATCATTAGTATAACCCGTACAATATTCGAAACCATCTTTTGTATATTTATACTCATCAGCATACGCTGACAAATCAATTCCTGCCGTGATGCTGAAAATCACTACTGCCGATAAGAGTAAACTTAAAAATTTTTTCATAATAATTCTCCAATTTGATAAATTTACAATTATATTTTAGCGGATTAT
Source organism: Eubacterium sp. (assembly GCA_051881215.1). Taxonomy (GTDB): domain Bacteria; phylum Bacillota; class Clostridia; order Oscillospirales; family Acutalibacteraceae; genus Eubacterium_R. The sequence goes on from JBJEPL010000150.1 coordinate 1,175, forward strand.
ACGCTAAAAGTCAATAGCGGATATTCCGCTTGGATATACTATCTATCAGGAGTGATAATATGTATTCCAGAATAAGAGATTTAAGAGAAGACCACGATTTAAAGCAAAGAGAGCTTGGAGAAATATTAAACTGCTCGCAAAGAGTTTACAGCAATTATGAATGCGGGGATCTTGATATTCCTACCGAGATACTTATCAAGCTTGCCGATTATTATGATGTTTCAACTGATTATATATTAAACAGAACGGATAAAAAGAAAACAAACCGGTAATAAAATACGGGCGGCAGATGCCGTCCGTAATATTTTTCTTTATTAGAAATGTAATTAATTCTTTGCTTTTTTGTGGATACCGGTTATTGAATACTCTACCCACTCGGCGATGTTTTCGGCGTGGTCGCCTATTCTTTCAAAATATTTTGAAACCATAAGAAGATCAACGCAAAGCTCGGCATCGGTATCGTCCTTTGCAATAATTGATATAAGCTCATTTTTTACCTTTTTGAAGAGAGCGTCAACCTCGTTATCCTTTTTCATAACTGCAAGCGCGGTATCAAGATTTGATTTTATAAAGGAATCTATACTCGCTCTTACCATATCCACAACACAGCTGCTCATTTCCTTTAAATGGAGCTTATGCTCAAGCTTACAGCTTCTTATATATTCAGCAAGCTCGGTTATATCCGAAGCCTGATCTCCTATTCTCTCCAAATCGGAAATCATCTTAAGCGCAGATGAAATATGCCTCAAATCGCTTGCAACAGGCTGCTGCTGAAGTAAAAGACGCAGGCACATATCCTCGACATCTCTTTCTCTGCGGTCAATTTCCCTATCGGTTTCATAAACTATATTGGCAAGCTCACGGTATTCCTTTTCATCATCGGCAGGAACAAAGAGAGCTTTCGATGCAAATTCAATAACATTTAAGCAAAGAGAACACATATCAAGCATTTCTTCGTTTAGCTTATCAAGCTGTCTGTCAAATCTATTTCTCATATTAACCAAACCTTCCGGTAATATAATCTTCAGTGCGCTTATCCTTAGGCATTGAGAAAATCTGTTGTGTATCGCCGAATTCAATTATCTCTCCGAGCAGGAAAAAGGCAGTTTTATCCGAAATCCTTGCCGCCTGCTGCATTGAATGAGTGACAATAACTATTGTGTAATTCTTTTTAAGTTCAAGAACCAAATCCTCAATTTTTGAGGTTGATATCGGGTCGAGTGCAGAGGTTGGCTCGTCCATCAAAAGCACCTCGGGATTTACCGCTAATGCCCTTGCTATGCAAAGCCTCTGCTGCTGACCTCCCGAAAGAGCCAAAGCGCTCTTTTTTAATTTATCGGATACCTCATCCCATAAAGCCGCCTGTTTTAAGGTTCTTTCAACTATTTCATCAAGCTCCTTTTTTCTGCGTACGCCGTGGGTACGCGGTCCGTAGGCAATATTGTCATATATACTCATAGGAAAAGGATTAGGCTTTTGAAATACCATTCCGGCTCTTTTGCGCAGGATATTGACATCCATATTTTTATAAATATCCTCTCTGTCAAGAAGAACCTTTCCCTCAATCTTACAATCCTGAACAAGGTCGTTCATACGGTTTAAGCTTTTGATAACGGTAGATTTTCCGCAGCCTGACGGGCCGATAAAAGCCGTTATTTTATTTTCGGGTATATCAAGGTTAATTCCCTTTATAGCCTGAAAATCGCCGTAATATAATTTAAAATCCCTGATTTCAAATTTACTCATTTTGCCACCCTCTTTGCTATTAGATTTGAAAGCGCATTTATTATCAGAACAACGACAAGAAGCACTACAGCCGTTGCATATGCCTGCTCGGTAAACAGTCCCTCATTGAGAAGGCAGTATAAATGAACGGACAGAGTTCTTGAAGAATCATTAAAGCTTGTTGCCGCATCGGGTACGGTTCCTGCGGTATAGATAAGCGCTGCGGTTTCGCCCACTATTCTGCCTATTGCAAGAATTACTCCCGAAAGTATTCCGGGAACGGCAGAGGGCAGAATTATTTTAAATATTGTTCTCAATTTACCTGCGCCGAGACCGAATGAGCCTTCTCTGTATGAATCGGGCACCGCCATTAATGCTTCCTCCGTTGTGCGGATTATTACGGGTAGCACCATAATTGCAAGAGTGATTATACCTGCTTTCAAAGAATATCCCCACTCCCTTGCTATAACGAAAGCAAGAAAGCCGAAAAGTCCGTAAACAATCGAAGGTATACCGGCAAGGGTTTCGTTCGTAATTCTGATTATCTTTACAAATTTACTTCCCCTTT
>JBJEPL010000151.1:0-11576 GCA_051881215.1 Eubacterium sp.
TGGAAGAAGCTGACAACCCAAACCACAGGCTATCAGATTCAGTACAGCACAAGCAGTAAATTTACTAAAGCAAAGACTGTAACTGTATCAAAGAACAGCACAACATCAAAAACGATCTCAAAGCTCAAGGCAAATAAAAAGTATTATGTTCGTGTTCGTACCTACAAAACCGTAGACGGTAAGAAGATTTATTCTGCTTGGTCAAAGGCAAAGAGCGTTACAACAAAGAAATAGTATGAAAGCGCAGGTAATTACTACTTGCGCTTTATTTTTTTATTTAATTATGTTAAAATTATAAAAAGGCGGTGATATACGGTGACAGAAAAAGAGCTTAGAAAAAAAGCAATGGCGCTTCCTTTGCAGCCGGGCGTATATATAATGAAAAACAAGGACAAAAAAATAATATATATCGGTAAGGCTAAAAAGCTTAAAAACCGTGTGCCATCGTATTTCGGCTCGCATTCAAACCATTCCTTAAAGGTTATAAGAATGGTTGAAAATGTTGATGATTTTGATTATATTCTATGCGATAGTGAGTTCGAGGCGCTTGTTCTTGAATGCTCGCTTATAAAACAACACCAGCCTAAATATAACATACTTTTAAAAGACGATAAGGGCTATAACTATATAAAGATAACGAAGGGCGAATTTCCGAGAATTTCCGAGTGTAAACGCATTGATGACGACGGAGCAACTTATATAGGCCCTTATACATCTACTTTTTCCGTAAAGCAGGCAGTTGATGAAACCTTAAAAATATTTAAGCTTCCTCGCTGTAACAAGCAGTTTCCGAGAGATTATAAAAAAAGCAGACCCTGTCTTAACGGCTTTATGGGGCTTTGCTCTGCTCCGTGTGCAGGAAGAATAAAACAGGAAGAATATGTAAATAATGTTAAAGATGCCGTTTCTTTTTTGAAGGGCGGAAGCGTTAAAGCTGTAAAGGAAATGCAGCAGCAGATGCAGGAGTGCTCCGAGAATCTTCAGTTTGAGGAGGCGGCAAAGCTGCGCGACAGAATTAAAGCGATAAAAAATCTTGAGGAAAAGCAAAAGGTAGTATCAATTAATGTCCCCGAAGAAGATGTCTTTGCTCTTGTAAATTCAAATAAAAAGGCTTGCTTTGAGGTTATCCGTTTTGAGCACGGCAGATTGACGGACTCTGAATTTTGGATTATTGATGCTGTTGATGATTTACCGCAGTCGAGATTTGAGTTGATTGAACGGTATTATTCAATGCGTCAGAGAATTCCGTCACGCATTGCCGTTGACGGCGAGATTGAGGATGAGGAGCTTTTACTTGAATTTCTTGAAAGCAGAAGAGGGAAGAAGATTGATTTTATTCATCCTCAAAAGGGCGAGCATTTGTCAATTGTTAATATGTGTATTTCAAATGCAAATGAGCATCTTGCACAGCAGCAGGGCAGGCTCGGAAGAGAGCTTGCGACGCTTGAGGAGTTGAGAACACTTCTCAATCTTGAAAAAATACCCGAATATATAGAATCATATGATATTTCCCATACCTTCGGAGCAGATAATGTTGCCGGTATGGTAGTATTCCATAACGGCAGACCTATGAAAAGTGCATATAAGCGTTTTTCAATTAAGGGCTTTGACGGTCAGAATGATGTCGGCTCAATGCAGGAGGTGCTTACAAGAAGATTTAATCATTATTATAATGACGACGAAAGCAGTACCTTTAAAATTTTACCCGACTTGATTTTGCTCGACGGCGGAGAGCCTCAGGTTAACGCTGTTCTTCCGGTTATAGCTTCAATGGGGCTTAATGTTCCTGTTTTCGGAATGGTTAAGGATAATAAGCACCGCACCCGTGCAATTGCCTGCGGCGGTGGAGAAATTGAAATTAATTCTCACCGTAAGGTGTTTACCCTCGTATCATCAATTCAGGAGGAGGTACACCGCTTTGCAATTACTTATCATCATAATAAGCATAAAAAATCCTCACTTTCAACCTCGCTTACAAAAATCAACGGCATAGGCGATGCAAAGGCAAAGGCATTGATTAAGCATTTTAAAACGGTTACTGCAATTAAACAGGCGCCGCAAAACGAGCTTGAAGCGGTACCCGGAATAAGTAAAAAGAATGCTCAGGACATTTATAATTTTTATCATAAATTGTAAAAATAATGTTAATCGTCTTGACTAATATTTTTCTTATTTGTATAATGAAAAGCAATGGGATATTATTTTAGCCGGCAGGTGATGTCTAATGATGCGTGTTATTACCGGTTCAGCAAGAGGCCGAAGGCTTGAAACTCTTGACGGCGAGGATGTAACCAGACCTACAACTGAATCAGTCAAGGAAGCTCTTTTCTCAATGATTCAGTTTGAGATAGAGGATAAAAAGGTTCTTGACCTTTTTGCAGGCTCGGCACAGCTTGGAATTGAAGCTTTGTCAAGAGGTGCAAGGCATTGTACTTTTGTTGAAAGCAATAGGCAGGCTTATAAGGTAGCGGAAAATAATATTAAAAGCTGTCAGTTCGTCGATAAATCAAGGCTTGTTCTTTCAGATGCGGTATCCTTTCTTTACCGTAAGGATAATTTTGATATTGCTTTCCTCGATCCTCCGTATAATATGGGGCTGATTGAAAAATGTCTGCCGCTTCTTTTACCGATGATGTCCGATGACGGAATTATTGTCTGCGAAACCTCAAGAAATGAAAATTTAACCCAGGAATTAAACGGCTGGGCTGTTTACCGTGAAAGAAACTACGGCAAAACAAAGCTTACCCTTTATCGAAAGGAGAGCTGATATATGAAAATTGCTGTTTGCCCGGGAAGCTTCGACCCCGTTACTTTAGGGCATATTGATATTATCGAAAGAGCCTCGGACCTTTTTGACAGGGTTATCGTTCTTGTTATGACTAACAGTGCAAAGCAGGCGTTGTTTTCCGCACAGGAGAGAATAGATCTTATCTCTAAATGTATCAGCAAGGATAATATCGAAGTGGATACATACAGCGGGCTACTTGTTGATTATGCAAAGCAAAAGGGCGCCGTCGCAATAGTTAAAGGGCTTCGGGCAATGTCTGATTTCGATTACGAATTTCAGCAGGCGCTTATTAATAAAAGCCTTTATCAGCAGATTGAAACAGTATTTTTACCTGCCAAAGGTGAAAATATGTTTATGTCGTCAAGTATGGTCAAAGAGGTCGGCCGTCTTGGCGGAGATATTTCATCATATGTTCCGAAAGCAATAGCTGAAGATATATATAATAGATGTAAAGGAGATAAATAATATGACAAACACCGATATTTTACTTGAAGATTTAGAGGATGTTCTTGATGACGCTACCTCTATTCCTCTTAGCAAAAAGTATGCAGTTGATGTAGAAAAGATTAAGACTATCATTGAGGATATCCGTCTTAATACTCCGCAGGAAACAAAGCAGGCTAAAGCAATTGTTGATTCAAGAAACAGTATTCTTGAAGAGGCAAAAAAAGAGGCTGCTGATATTGTTGCTAAAGCGCAGGAGCAGGCAAGAGAACTTGTTGCAAGAGATCAGATTACCCAGACTGCTCAGGCAGAGGCGGCTGATATTATTGCAAAGGCTAAGGAGCAGGGCGACGCTTATATTGCCGATGCCCAGAATCAGGCTTCCGATATTTTGAGCAATGCAACAACACAGGCAAATGAGATGGTAACAACCGCCCAGAATAAGTCCCGTGAAATGCTTACTGCTGTTAACAATTATGCCGATGATACTCTTCTTGCTATCGACGATTCTCTTTATAAGGCTCTTACAGATGTTAGAAGAATTCGTCAGGGCATTATGAAAAGTCAGAATAAAAACAGTTAATAATACAAAAAAATTAACGCCGCGGATTTTAAATCCGCGGCGTTTTGTTATGCTCTTCATTGCCTATTTATTTTCCGTGCTTCTCTTTTCGGCAATGTAATCGTGAACCTTGTCTGCAAGCTCACCGTGAAGCTTGAATTTCTTTGAAAATATAAGTAAAGAGCAAAGAATTAAAATTGGCGGAATACCGAAGCAGATGAAGCCAATTGCACCCTTTGTAGACTCGTTAATTGCTTTAGTTGTGCTTGTTATCTGCTCATTGTAATTCATAATGCCGAGTCCGCCGAAAAGGATAATCGTCTGAATGGTATATGCCATTTTTTGCAGAAAGCCTTTCATTGAGAAGGTAATTGACTCGTTTCTTTCTCCTGTTTTGTATTCTCCGTAGTCAACGATATCCGCAAGGAATATTGTCTGCGCAACAAACATTGAGGCAATACCTGTTGAGGATATAACATAAGCTATGTCAAGCGCGATTGTAATTTTGAGAACCGGGCCGAATATATACATAAGTATGTAGCCGGCTATTGTGGCAACAAGTGAAATCTGATAGATTACTTTTTTGCTTAACCACTTTGAAAGAATAGGAATAACAAGAAGTCCGAGCACCGAGCCTACTGCGCCGATTGTTTGGAAAACGGATTGAGCAGTCGGCTTTTCAAGTACATCTGAGAAATAATATATCGCTGTTCCGGATGTGAGGTACCAGCCTGCATTTGAAAGCATAGCTACAATCATAAATACAACAAGCTGATCGTTGTGTGCAATAACAGTAAAAATTTTCTTGAGTGAGAATTTTGAATCGTTATTATATACAACGTTTTTTTCTTTTGTAACCAAAACGCATATTGCAGAGAACAATACAAGCAGGCATGCGCAGATACCCGCCCAACGCGAAAATCCGCTTGCGCTGTAACCCTTGTCGGTTGTCATTCCTGTTGAAAGCATAGGAAGGATTATGGGAGTTGCAACAGTTATTATACCCTGACCCAGACCGCTGAAGGTTCTTGCAACCGTTGAAACCATGTTTCTGTCGCTCGGGTCATTGGTAAATGACGGAACCATACTCCAATAAGGAATATCAGCCATTGTATTTGTCATTCCCCAAAGAATATACATAACGCCTATGTAGATATAAAGCTTTGTTCCGCTCATACCGAAGCTTGTAAACAGCAAAAACAAAACAGCAGCGTTGCAGATTGCTCCGATTAATATCCACGGGCGGTATTTACCCATTTTTGTTTTTGTGTTATCAACTATTGTTCCCATCATAGGGTCGTTGATGCCGTCCCAAATTCGCGCAAGGGGAGTAAGCAGAAGCAGAAAGGCTTCCTTCAGACCGAGCACGCTTGAAAGATAATAGCTTAAAAAGGAATAAAACATTCCGTAGCTTAAATCAAGACCTATAGCTCCGACACCGTATCCTATTTTCTGTCCCCAGGTTGTTTTGTAATCGCCCATAAAGTGTCCTCCTTTGTTTTCTGTTAAAGTATATCATATTATGCCGATAATCACAATAAAAAAGATGAAATGCTTAAATGTTACAAAATAATTACAAAAATAACAAACAAATTACAGTTGGCAATGTGAAAAAAATGCTCTTGACTTTGGTAAAGTACCCATATATAATAAGGTTAGCGGTGATAAATCCATTAAAATCCCATTAAATTCAAATTAATCCCAATTATATGTGATGAAATTTTTTGAAAGGAGAGAAAGATATGCGCTTGTTAGTCGGTACATTAGACGGTTACAGACTTGATTCCAAGGGCCGTCTTTCTATTCCTACAAAATGGAGAGACAGATTGGGAAAAGAGTTTTATATGGTAGCCGTTACTGTTAAGGGGTGCAAGTGCCTTACTTTGTATCCCGTAGAATATTTTGAAGAAATATATATGTCTATGCAGCACGGTACAGAAAATCAAAAATATGACGCCATAACAGTATTTTTCGACAATGCCGAGGAGGCAACGCTTGATTCGCAGGGCAGATTTACAGTTAATCAGCGCCTTAAAGATGAGGCAATGCTTTCAAACGATTCAAGTGTTGTGTTCAAGGGCAAGGGTCAGTTTATTGAAATCTGGAATACGGATGAATATGAAAAGATTTATAACAGCTACGACCATTCGCAGGGTATGTATGATTTAATGGACAAGCTGAAAGGTAAAGAGGATTAATGGAGTTCGTTCACAAGAGTGTTTTGTTTGACGAGGCTGTAAATGCTCTTGCTCTCAATGATGAAAAGATTATTGTTGACGCAACAGCAGGCGGAGGAGGCCATTCAAGAGAAATTGCAAAAAAAGCCAAAAGGCTCATAGCAATTGACCGTGACCCCGATGCAATAAGCGTTCTTAACGAGCGCCTAAACGGCTTTGGAAATACAACAATAGTTCATGACAATTTTTCAAATATAAACAATATTATTGCAAATCTCGGCATTGAAAAAATTGACGGTATGCTTCTTGATTTGGGCGTAAGCTCCTTTCAGCTTGATACCGCTGAGAGGGGATTTTCTTTTCATAAAAATGCTCCTCTTGATATGCGTATGAGTAAATCGGGAATAAGCGCAAGGGACGTTGTAAATACTTACAGCTGTCAGGAGCTTGCAGATATTATTTACCGTTACGGCGAGGAAAAATATTCATACCGTATTGCAGCAAATATCGTTAAAGCGAGAGAAAAGGCTCCCATTGAAACAACCTTTGAGCTTGTTGACATAATAAAATCATCGCTGCCTCAAAAAGCGATGCGTGATTCACATCCGGCAAGAAAGACCTTTCAGGCAATACGCATTGAGGTTAACGGGGAGCTAGATGTTCTTAAAACAACACTTGACGACGCTTTTGACTGCCTGAATTCGGGAGGAAGGCTTGTTGTAATCACCTTCCATTCGCTTGAGGACAGAATAGTTAAGGAAAAATTTAATGAATGGTGTAAGGGTTGTACCTGCCCTAAAGAATTTCCTGTATGCGTATGCGGAAATAAACCCAAGGGAAAGGCGTTTAAATCTCTTTCACCGAGTGTTGAAGAGCTTGAAGATAATCCAAGGGCAAGATCTTCAAGATTGCGTGTTTTTGAAAAATTTTAAGAGTGTTTTATGATTTAAAGAGGTGAGAAAGGTGACAAACACAGGCGATTTCAGAAGATATTCTTATTCAACAGACGCGGCATATGCACTTAAAGCCTTTGATGTCAGCAGGTCATCGGCGGCGCCTGCTTATTCACCAAACAGAAAAAAGGATTTTCAGGTAAGAGAAAATAACAATAAAAAAAGCAAAGCACAGCTTTTGAAGGAGCAAAAAATCGGCTTTGCAAAGATAGTTAAGATAATGACGGCATCCGCTTTGAGCATCGCTATGCTCTTTGGGGTTTTATATACCTATGTTCAAAAAAATGAGCTTACGCATGAAATTTCAAGCCTTGAAACCGAGCTTGCAATAGCCCAGAGCGAGAATACAAGAATAAACAGCGAGCTCGACGCGCTTGTGTCAATGAGTATGATAGACCAATATGCGGTTGAACAGCTCGGTATGACAAAAATGCGTTCTAATCAAATAAGATATATAGACGTTTCTCAGTATAAAGAGAAGCGTCTTGCTGCTGCGCAGATGCTCATAGAGAAGAATAATGAGCAGCAGGAGAATAAAACTGTATCTTCTGATAAGTAATATTAATAATAAAAACAGCGTAAAATATTGAGAGTTAAGAATTCCTTAACTCTCATAAGTATTTATAAATAAGATAACAATTGCGAGGGAGTGAAAGTGAATTGAGCATGAATACCGGTAAAAATATGGTCAAAAGAATTTTGATATTGTCGGTTGCCACAGTGTTTTTACTTTGCTCCGGAGCGGCAAGAGTTTTTTATCTCTCCGTTATAAGAGGCGAGGAGCTTTCACTCAAGGCAGAAACGCAACAGCTCAAGGATACTGAAATTTCGGCAATGCGCGGAACAATATATGACGCAAACAAAAATGTTCTTGCACAGTCGGCAACGGTATGGAATATTTTTATTGATCCGCTTGAGATTGATAACGATGAGGACCGCAACCTGATCGTTGAAAAATTTACAGAGCTTTTTGAATATGACGAGGAAGAAAAGGCAGACCTTATTGAAAAAACAAATGCCGACAACCATTACGAGGTGGTTGAGAAGAAGGTTGAAAACAATGTCAAGGAAGAAATCTCCGAGTTTATGTCGGAAAACAGATTGGGCGACTGTATCGGAATGGAGCAGACAACAAAGCGATATTATCCTTACGGCTCACTCGCTTCCTCGGTAATCGGCTTTACCGGCACTGATGATCAGGGACTTGCGGGAATTGAAGCATATTATGACGAAGAGCTTACCGGCACAAACGGCAGAATAATTACTGCAAGAGATGCCGTTTCAAATAAAATTGCAAATGATTTTGAAACATCGGTAGACGCAACAGACGGAAACTCGATAGTCACAACAATAAATCAAACCATCCAGTATTATCTTGAAAAGGGCTTGAGAAGCACTCTTGAGGAGTATCAGGCAAAGGGAGCATACGGAATAGTTATGAATTGCAATACCGGCGCCGTGCTTGCAATGTCCTCTCTTCCCGATTTTGACTGCAACGACCCTTATACGCTTACCTACAGTAAGAATATCAAAGCAATCGAAAAAATTACTGATGATGATGAAAAAGAGCAGGCACAGAGCAATGCAATTCAAAATCAGTGGAGAAACTTTACAGTATCCGATACATATGTTCCCGGCTCTGTTTTCAAAACCTTTATGGCGTCTGCCGCACTTGAAGAAAATGTTGTAACTCTTGATACAACATATAATTGCACAGGCTCAATAAATGTTGAGGGCTGGAGCAGACCTATGTACTGCCATTATCATGCAGGCCACGGAGTACAAAATCTTACACAGGGACTTGAAAATTCCTGCAATCCGTTTTTTATCACAATAGGTCAGAAGCTCGGAGTTCATAATTATTTTAAATACTTTGACGCTTTCGGCTTTACCGAAAAAACAGGAATTGACCTTCCGGGTGAAACTTCACCTCAATACTATAAAGAGGAGCAGTACGGAACGGTTGAGCTTGCTTCCGCATCCTTCGGTCAAACAAACTCACTTTCTCCCATTCAGCTTTGCACAGGCCTTTGCGCCATTGCAAACGGCGGAAAGCTTTTGAAGCCGTATCTCGTTTCAAGCATTATAGACGCTAACGGAAAAACCGTTCAAAAAACCGAAACAGAGGTTATAAGGCAGGTTATCAGTGAGGAAACATCAAAAACAGTCTGCCAAATGATGAAATCGGTAGTTGATAACGGAACAGGTAAAAATGCTTATATCGCAGGCTACAGAGTCGGCGGTAAAACCGGAACATCAACAAAGCTCGGTGAATCAAAAGAGGGCGAAGGGGATAAATATATTGTATCCTTCGGTGCAATAGCTCCTGCCGATGACCCCGAAATCGCAATGATAATTATTGTTGATGAACCTAATCAGGATTTAGGCGGCGGCGCTCTTTGTGCTCCGATAGCTGCCGAGGTAATTGAAGAATCAATGAGCATTTTGGGAATTGAGCCTAAATACGATGAAGAAGAGCTTGAGGAGCTTTCAAAATACACACCTAATGTTGTTGATAAATCACTTGAGGATGCAAAAACAGAGCTTGAGCAAAACGGCTTGAAATACAGCGTTATCGGCAGCGGTGATAAGGTTGTAAAGCAGTGCCCTACAGGAGCAGGAACTATTCCGTCAGGCGGAACGGTTTATATCTATACGGATAACACCCAGAAAAAGACCACTAAGGTTCCGGATTTTTCGGGTCTTACCTTGAGCGAGGCAAAAAGCCTTGCAAAAACAAATAATCTTAATATTGAAGTCAGCGGAAACAATATGAATTCGGGTACAGTAGTTGCTTTCAGGCAGAGCGAGGATAAAGGCTCAACTGTTGAGCAGGGTACCGTAATAACTGTATCGTTTAAAAATATACAGTCCGTTCTCGACTAAAAAGGGGATATTTTTATGAAGCTTTCAAAAATCTTAAATGGCATTGATGTTCTCAACACTTATACCGATGTTGAGGTTTTGGATGTAACGCAGGATTCAAGATTGGTTGAAAAGGGCTCTCTTTTCGTTTGCGTTAAGGGCGCAACCTTTGACGGTCACAGCGTTGCTGATGAAATGCTTAAAAAAGGTGCAAGTGCAGTAGTTGTTGAAAAAGACCTCGGCCTTGATAACCAAATTATCGTGTCGGATTCAAGAGCGGTATTTTCTCCGATATGTGCAAATTTTTTCGGCAATCCGGCTCAAAAGCTCAAGCTGATAGGACTTACAGGCACTAACGGAAAAACAACAACAACTTTTCTCATTAAGCAGATACTTGAAAATGTCAATAAAAAGGTAGGCCTTATCGGTACTGTTCAGAATATGATATGCGATGAGGTTTACCCTGCAAAATATACAACTCCGGACCCATATGAGCTTCAAAAGCTATTTTCAAAAATGGTTGAAGCAGGCTGTGAATATTGTGTAATGGAGGTATCATCACAGGCTCTTGCACAGGGCAGAGTCAACGGTCTTCATTTTAAGCTTGCCGCCTTTACCAATCTTACGCAGGACCATCTCGATTATCATAAAACATGGGAAAACTATTTTAATTCCAAAAGAAAGCTTTTTGAAAACTGCGATATCGCCGTAACAAATGCAGATGATGAGTACGGTCTGAAAATTATTGACGGACTTGATATTAACAAGGTCGTTACCTATTCCGTAAATTCAAATGATGCAAGCTATATTGCAAAAAATGTTAAATTCAAGCCAAACGGTGTTGAATATGAAATAATCGGCGAAACAATAGGAAGATGCTCATGCCCGATTCCGGGACGCTTTTCGGTATATAATTCACTTTGCGCGGCAAGCTGTGCATTGGCGCTTGGTTTTGAATTTAATGAAGTCCTTTCAGCTATAAGTAAATCAATGGGCGTTAAGGGCAGAATTGAGGTTGTTCCTACCGGCAGAGATTTCACAATAATCATTGATTATGCGCATTCTCCCGACGGCCTTGAAAATATAATTTCTTCGTTAAGAGAAATCGCAAGGGGCAGGGTAGTTACTCTGTTTGGCTGCGGCGGCGACAGAGATAAGACAAAAAGACCCAAAATGGGCAAAATTGCCGCAGAGCTTTCGGATTTCTGTATTGTCACATCAGATAATCCAAGGTCGGAAAATCCGTCTGAAATTATAAAGGATATTCTCGTAGGTATGCAGGGTATTGATGTGCCGTACGAGGTTGTTGAAAACCGTAAAGAGGCAATAGCCTACGCAATAAAAAATGCGCAGAAGGACGATATTATCCTTCTTGCCGGTAAAGGTCATGAAACCTATCAGATTTTACCAACCGGCACAATTCATTTTGACGAAAGAGAAGCAGTAGCTGAAATACTCGGCGAACTTGATTAATTATGGAAGGTTTAAGATTAAGCGAAATAGCTTCTGCCTGCGGCGGAGTATTTAATAGGGATTGCACAGTAAGCGACATTTGTATTGATACAAGAAAAATAACCGACGGCTGTCTTTTTATCTGCATTAAGGGCGAAAGATTTGACGCTCATCAGTTTGCACAGGAGGCGCTTGATAAGGGCGCCGCGGCTGTTATGATTCACCGCGATGCCGATTTTAACGGTCCTTATGTAAGAGTAGAGGATACATCTAAAGCGTTGCTTGAGCTTTCGGGATATTACCGTGCTAAATTTGATATCCCGGTTGTCGGCTTA
>JBJEPL010000152.1:0-3377 GCA_051881215.1 Eubacterium sp.
AGGCTGACGGAGGGATTCTAACAGAGGCTTGGACATCGAATCCAAGCCTCTGTTAGGCGTTTTTCGTTTTTTACTCGGGGGCGGTACCATCGTACAGCTCCCGCTCGTAAGAAAACGAAATTCAGTTCCATTTCTCGAAGTCTGCCAGCGTGTAGAAATTTGTTGCTTGGACTTTTTTCTACACGCTGAAAGGAGCGGTTTTTAACCGCTCCTTAAAAATTTTTATTAAACCGTAATTTTGTAATCAAGCCTTTGAATGCCCTGATCTTTTGTAAGGTCAAGGCAGGATTTAAACTCTATGCCGTAGGCGCTCCCGTCGGGAAACAGCTCCAAAAGCGGCTCAAGAACAAAGCGCCTTTCCTTAAACCTCGGGTGAGGCAGGTCAAGATTTCTTGATGAAACCTTTGAATTTTCAGCTAAAATAACATCTAAATCTATAATCCTCGGCCCGTATCTCAAGGTTCTTTTTCTGCCCATTGCGCCCTCAATGCCCAAGCAGGCGCCGAGCATTTCGTTAGGCTCGAGTATCGACTCTACAAGGATACATATATTATAAAAATTATCCTGCCTTGCGTAGCCGACAGGCTCCGTTTCATAAACGGAGGAAACCTTTATAACATCGGTATACGGAATAAGATTTATTGAATCAATACATTTTTTTAAATTTTCAAGCCGGTCGCCGATATTGGTGCCGACGCTCAAAACGAATTCCATTTTTGCTTTTACCTTTTTCTTGAAATTGAAACGCCAACCCAGCCGAAATCAGCCTTAACCGGAGCTTCGGGCTTTTTTAATGTTATATCAACCTGAAAAACCTCGGGATATTCCTCCAAAACCGCGTCTGCGGTTATCTGCGCCGCTTTTTCAAGCAGGTCGTATTTTTCGGCGGTGAATACCCTTCTTACCGTTTTTATAACCTTTGCGTAGCTGACAGTATCGTTAACATCGTCCGAATAGCATGCCTTTGTGATATTGACATATAAATCAATATCAAATACAAAATTTTGGCCGTTTTGCTTTTCCTCGGGATTTACGCCGTGATAGGCAAACAATTTCAAATCTCTGATTAAAATTTTATCCATTATTTATCCCTGACAACAACTGCTGTTCCCGTTGCGGAAACCATAAGCATATTGCCCTGACCCAAAACCTCGTAATCAATATCAACGCCTACAACAGCATTTGCGCCTAATTTTGCCGCACGCGACTGCATTTCGGCAATGGCGCTTTCTCTTGCGTTAATAAGCTCCTCTTCATAACCGCTTGAACGGCCGCCGACGATATTGCGTATTGAAGCGCCGAAGTCCTTTACAAAGTTAACGCCGGAAACTATCTCGCCGGTAACAATGCCCTTATACTCAACTATTACTCCGTTTTCGAGTGTCGGTGTTGTTGAACAAATCATAATCTCACATATCCTTTCATATTTTGGGCCATTAAAATGCCCTGTTTTTCATTTTTTACATCGTGGACACGGATAATATCCGCACCCCCGAAAACAGCCGCCGTATCAGCGGCTATGTTGCCGTAAATTCTTTGCTTCGGGTTTTCCTGATTGCTTCCCTGACCTATTACCCTTTTTCTTGACGTTCCCAAAAGAAGCGGAAAGCCGTCAATTTTATAATCGGGAACATTTGTGAGCAGGGTCATATTTTCATCATAATCCTTGCCGAAGCCGATACCCATATCAAGGCAGATACAGCTTTTGTCTATCCCGAGCCTTTCACATTCCGCAACGGAATTTTCAAAAAATTTCTTAACATCCTCGGGCGAGCCTGCGCCGTTGTGCATTATAATCCAGCCGCAGTGTGCCTTTTTGACGATTTTCGCCATTTTTTGAGATATTACTCCGCTTACATCATTAATAATGTCTACGCCGTTTTTAAGGGCGTTTTCAGCCACGAACGGATAATAGGTATCAACCGAAACGGGAACGCTTAATTTTCCGTTAAGCTCCTTTAAAACCGGCTCAAGCCTGCTCCATTCCTCC
Source organism: Eubacterium sp. (assembly GCA_051881215.1). Classification (GTDB taxonomy): domain Bacteria; phylum Bacillota; class Clostridia; order Oscillospirales; family Acutalibacteraceae; genus Eubacterium_R. The sequence continues at coordinate 1,991 of JBJEPL010000152.1, forward strand.
TCATCGCTGACGGGGATATGCCCCGGTCTTGTTGACTGTGCGCCGATATCAATTATATCCGCGCCGTCCCTTTCAAGCTGTAAGGCACATTCAACCGCGTCATTTACTGAAAAATGGTCGCCGCCGTCCGAAAAGGAATCGGGTGTAACATTAACAATTCCCATTATGAGAATTTTACTGCCGTATTCAATTTTTTTATCTTTGCAATTCCAAATCATTTTTATCCTACTTATCGAGAAGAGCAAGCACCTCTGCCCTGCTTCTCGGGTCCTTTTTCATACAGCCTCTTAACGCCGAGGTTTGAGTTTTTGAGCCTGCCGCCTTTGCGCCTCTCATATTCATACACATATGCTCTGCCTCAATGATAACGGCTACGCCCTTCGGGTTTAAATTATCGTTGAGAAAATCGGCGATATCGTGTGTAAGCCTTTCCTGAACCTGCGGTCTTTTGGCAAAATTATCAACAATTCTTGCAAGCTTTGAAAGACCGATGATTTTGTTATCGCTGGGAATATATGCGATATGCGCCTTGCCTACAAACGGGAGCAGATGATGCTCACACATTGATGAAAACGGAATATCCCTTACTATAACCATCTCGTCGTTTGATTTTTCATCAAAAAATTTAAGGTGCTGCTTGGGGTCCTCCGTAAGACCTGCAAAAATCTCCTCATACATATTTGCAACTCTTTTGGGCGTTTCCAAAAGGCCGTCCCTGTCCGGGTCCTCGCCTACTGCGATAAGAATATCCCTTACCGCATTCATAATTTTTTCTTTATCCATATCTTACCTGCTTTATTTTGCAAAATAGCTTTTTATGCTTCTTAAGCTATCCTGCGTTATTGTATTTTTATCATATTCGGCAGAGGCGCTGTAAACGCTTGCCGAGGTTCTTTCGTCGGACAAAACTGTCAAATTATCCTCTGCAAGAGAGAAATCCTTAACGGTTATATTCGTCTGCGAATTCATTATGAAAAGCTCAAAAAGCTCCTCGCTGTTTGCAACATTATTTTTATTAATCTGTTGAGAAAGGGAGCAAAGCATAACATCGTTTGCAAAGGAAGCGTTATTTTCCTCTTCAAGATAATATCTTATAAGGCTTACCGCCTGCTTGCCCTCAATGGTTTGCTCGCCTGCCTTTATTTTCAGCGAATAAGGAAAAGCCGAGGTGCTGTTTTTATATTTTATATCGGACAAAACCGTGTAATTAACAGCGCCGAGCTTATTATATATGTCGCAGAATTTATCATATTCCATAAGAATATAATAATCAAATTTTACATTCAAAAGCTTTTCAATGCTCTCTTTTGCATTTTCGGGCGTTGTGTTTACAAGAATATCGCTGATTTTTTGATTCTCATAAAGCGTATCCGCCTTGAGGGTTGAA
>JBJEPL010000153.1:0-11540 GCA_051881215.1 Eubacterium sp.
CGCGCCGCTTGACGGCGATCTTCATCTTGAAATTCTTTCAAGGCTTATGGTTATGCTTATGGAGCCTGAATTCTGCGACAGACTCAAAAAAGCGAAAACGCCAAACGAGTTTTTAACGATTATTGATAACAAGGAAAAGGAAAAATACCCGGATGAAGCAAAGCCTGACGAAGTTAAAAAAGAAGGCTACAGAATTCTTGCTGTAACCGCCTGCCCTACGGGTATTGCACACACATATATGGCGGCGGAGGCTCTTGAAAAAGCAGGAGAAAAGCTCGGCTATCCGCTTAAAGCCGAAACAAACGGCTCCGGCGGAGCAAAAAATGTTCTCACAAAAAAAGAGATTGCCGAGTGCGACGGAATTATCATAGCGGCAGACAAAAATGTTGAAATGAGCCGTTTTGACGGAAAGCCGGTAATTAAAACATCTGTATCAAACGGTATAAACAAGCCCGAAGAGCTTATAAACAGAATTATTGACGGCAATGCGCCTATATATCACAGCAACTCATCGCATCAGGAGGATTTTGACGACGCAGAGGAAAAGGAGAGCTTCGGAAGAAAAATCTACAAGCACCTTATGAACGGAGTATCGCATATGCTTCCGTTTGTTGTGGGCGGCGGAGTTCTTATTGCGCTGGGCTTTTTAATTGATACTCTCGCAGGAAACGCAAATGTCGGCGGAGATTTCGGCTACACAAATCCAATTGCGTCGGTAGTATTTTGGATAGGTAAAGCGGCATTTGCATTTATGCTTCCGATTTTATCGGGATATATTGCGCAGTCAATTGCAGACAGACCCGGACTGCTTCCCGGTATTGTTGGCGGATATCTTGCAACAACGGGTGCAACTCTCGCCTCCCCGACAGGAGATGACAGCGCTGTATCGGGCTTTCTCGGCGCCCTGCTTGCCGGCTTTGCCGCAGGCTTAATAGTTAACCTCCTGAAAAAAGCATTTTCATGGATGCCAAAAAGCATGGACGGCATCAAGCCTGTTTTTATATATCCGCTTTTCGGAACACTTTTAATAGGAATTCTTATGCTGGCAATCAACCCGTTTGTAGGATATCTTAACATCGGTCTTTCTAACGGATTATCAAATCTCGGAGAAACAAGCAGGCTTCTTCTTTCAATCGTTCTCGCCGCAATGATGGCAACCGATATGGGCGGTCCTTTCAACAAGGCTGCATATGTTTTCGGCACGGCGGCTATTGCAGACGGAAACACTTGGATTATGGCGGCTGTTATGATAGGCGGTATGATTCCCCCTATTGCAATTGCCCTTTCAACAACCTTTAACAAGAAAAAGTGGACTAAAGAAGAAATCAAAAACGGTCCTGTTAACTATCTTATGGGTCTTTGCTTTATTACAGAGGGAGCAATTCCTTATGCAGCCGCCGACCCTCTGCGCGTCATTCCGTCTTGTATGGTTGGCTCGGCAGTAGCAGGCGCTGTAACCGAATTATTTAACTGCGCATGCCCTGCTCCTCACGGCGGTATATTCGTGTTCGCAGTAGTTGACAATCCTTTGGGATATATTGCCGCTCTTGTCGCAGGCTCCGTTGCAGGCGCGCTGATGCTTTCAATCCTGAAGAAAACAAAAACTGTCCAAAATCAAATTGAGAGGTAAAAATATATGGTATCAAAAACAACTAAACTAACAAATGAAATGGGCTTTCATATGCGCCCTGCAAATATATTTGTAACAGCTATGAGCAAATATTCATCAGACATTAATATCATTACGGATAACAAAAAAATCAACGGCAAAAGCATAATGAACATTATGGCGGCTTGTATCAAATGCTCAAGCGAAATTACCATTGAATGTGACGGCGCCGATGAGCAGGAAATGCTTGACGAGGCAATAAGCATTATTGAATCGGGCTTCGGTGAAAAATAAAATTTTCCGTATTCAGGAGAGGAGATATTATGCTTAAAGGAATCGGCGCAAGTCAGGGCTGCGGAATAGGAAAGGCAGTTATAATACCGGATATAAGCCTTGATTACAGCAGGGTTAAATATTCCGACGCGCAAAATGAAAAAAAAAGATTGCAAAATGCAGTTGATGAATTTATCAGTGAAACAACAAAGCTTGCCAAATCGGTTAAAGAAGCCGCAGGAGACAAAGAGGCTGAAATTCTTGAAGGGCATATAGTAATGCTCAACGACCCATTTATGATTTCACAGATGTTTGAGAGCATTGATTCGGGAGCGATTGCCGAAAAAGCAGTTGACACGGTATGCAAAATGTTTATTGATATGTTTTCCGCCGTTGACGACGAGCTTACAAATCAGAGAGCGTCGGATGTAAGAGATATAAGGGACAGCCTTTTGAAAATACTTCTCGGCGTAAGCTGTGTTGATATATCGGCTGTTGAAAAAAATACTGTTCTCATTGCAAAGGATTTTACCCCTTCAATGACTAGCCGGATTAACAAAGAGAATGTAAGCGCAATAATAACGGAGATCGGAGGAACAACAAGCCACAGCGCTATACTCGCACGGGCAATGGGGATACCTGCTGTTTTATCCGTTTTAGGCGCTGTTGAAAAAATATCCGACGGCGAAACGGTAATTGCCGACGGCTTTAAAGGCAGGGTAATAATAAATCCGTCTGATAAGGAAATTGAAGAATACAGTAAAAAGCAGAGCGAATATCTATCTCAAAAAGAGGCTCTTAAGGTATATATCGGAAAGCCGACGGTAACGGCAGACGGAGAAAAAAAGGCGGTTTACGGCAACATCGGCAGGGCAGAGGATGTTCAGAATGTTATTCAAAACAGCGGCGAGGGTATAGGCCTTTTCAGAACTGAATTTCTGTTTATGGACCGAAGCAGCGAGCCGAGTGAGGAGGAGCAGTTTGAAGCGTACTCAACGGTTGCCAGAGCTATGGACGGCAAGGAGGTAATAATCCGAACGCTTGACATAGGCGGTGACAAGGAAATCCCCTATCTTTCAATTGAAAAGGAGGAAAATCCGTTTTTAGGCCACCGAGCAATCCGCTACTGCCTTGATAATCCGCAGCTTTTTAAAAGGCAGATAAGAGCTGTTTTGAGAGCCGCCGTTTACGGCAATATAAAAATAATGCTTCCGCTTGTTACAACCCTCGACGAATTAAGGCAGGCTAAAGAAATTATAAAGGAATGTGAAAATGAGCTTGCCGCGGATAACAGAGAATATAAATCCGTTCCTGTCGGAGTTATGATTGAAACGCCGTCGGCAGTTTTGATATCCGATTTGCTTGCAAAAGAGGCGGCGTTTTTTTCGATAGGTACAAACGATTTAACAGGCTACACTATGGCGGTTGACAGGGGAAATTCAAGAGTAAGCGGGCTCTATGATGCCTTTGAGCCCTCGGTTTTGCGGGCAATTGAAATGACAGTAAAAAACGCTAAAGCTCAAAATATTCCGGTAGGTATGTGCGGCGAGGCGGCAGCTGACGAAAGAATGATTGCGTATCTCATTGAATGGGGGCTTGACGAATTTTCGGTTTCGCCGAGCAGTATACTTCAAACGCGCAAAACCATCTGCGAATATAAGAAAAAATAAATTCTCCTGCTTTTACAGCAAAAAAATACAGTCCGATTTTTTCGGACTGTATTTTTCTTTATATTAACAATGCAGATTTACATAAGCTCGCAGATTGTATCCGAAAGCTCCGTAGGATTATCTATATCAAGGCCTGCAATAAGCCTTGCGCTTGCATAAAGAAGCTTTGTATATTTTTCAACCGTTTCATCGTCGGCAGCGGCAAGCTTTTCTGCAATCGGATGATTTGAGTTAATCTCAAGAACAAGCTGTGCCTTTATGCCCTGATTTGCTCCGGGCATTGAATTGAGCACCTTTTCCATCTCAAGTGATACATAGCCCTCGGCTGAAAGGCTTACAGGGTGCTTTCCGAGCTTATTTGAGAATTTAACGGCAGTAACCTGTCCGTCAAGAGCATTCTTCATTTTTTCAAGAAGGTCCTTTGAATCCTCGTTTTTCTTGTTGATTGCTTCTTTCTCTGCGTCGGTGCTTAAATCAAGGTCGTCCTTACAGATGTTTGCAAAATGCTTTGAGTCATATTCCATAAGCATCTGAATTGCAAATTCATCCACCTCATCGGTAAAGTAAAGCACCTCATAGCCCTTTTCTTTAACAGCGTCTGTCTGCGGAAGCAGGGCGATTTTCTCTGCGCTTTCACCGCAGGCATAATAAATAGTATCCTGAGAATCGGCCATTCTGCCCACATATTCCTTGAGCGTTGTATAGCCGTCGCCGTTTGAAGACTCAAACAAAAGCAAATCCTTTAAGGAATCCTTTTCCATGCCGTAGTTTGCATAAACGCCGTACTTTAACTGCAAACCGAAGGTTTTAAAGAATTTTTCATACTTTTCACGGTCGTTTGTGAGCATCTTTTTAAGCTCATTTTTGATTTTCTTATCAATTGCCTTTGCAATGATTTTGAGCTGATGATCATGCTGAAGCATTTCACGGCTGATATTAAGGCTTAAATCGGCGCTGTCTACAAGACCCTTTACGAAGCTGAAATAATCAGGCAGAAGGTCTGCACACTTATCCATAATCAAAACGCCGTTTGAATAAAGCTGAAGTCCCTTTTCATATTCCTTTGAATAAAAATCATACGGCGGATTTTCAGGAATATACATAAGTGCGTCAAAGGTAGCCTGTCCCTCTGTTTTTGAATGAATAACTGCAAGAGGATCGCTGTAATCCATAAACTTCTGCTTATAAAATTCGTTATAATCCTCTTCTTTAAGCTCGCTTTTTGATTTTCTCCAGATAGGAACCATTGAGTTGAGAGTATCCTCGCTGATTTCGGTTATATACTCTCCCTCTTTTTCAGGGTCGGGAACCTGATGGCTCATTTCCATAATAATAGGATAGCGGATATAATCGCTGTATTTTTTAACAAGCTCCTGAATTGTATACTGCTCAAGATATTGGGAATAATCCTCATTTTCGGTATCCTCTTTAATGAAAAGGGTTATAACCGTTCCGGCATCTTGCTTATCGCATTCTTCGATTGTATAACCGTCGGCACCGCTTGAGGTCCATCTGTTTGCTGTTTCTTCGCCGAACGCTTTTGAAACGACCTCAACCTTATCGCTGACCATAAATGATGAATAAAAGCCTACGCCGAACTGACCGATAACCGAAACATCCTCGATATTTTTATCATCGGCATTTTCCTTTTTAAAGTTAAGCGAGCCGCTTTTTGCGATAGTACCGAGGTTGGTTTCAAGCTCCTCGGCTGTCATACCGATACCGTTATCTGTAATTTTAATTGTTCTGTTTTCCTTATCGAGATCGATACGGATTTTAAAATCATCTCTTGAAAGGCCGACGGAATTATCGGTAAGAGATTTGAAATAGAGCTTGTCTAACGCGTCGCTTGCATTTGAAATAAGCTCACGCAGAAAAATTTCCTTGTGAGTATAAATAGAATTAATCATCATATCAAGTAGCTTTTTAGACTCTGCCTTGAACTGTTTTTTTCTCATTTTTATACACCTTCAAACTTGATATTAGCACTCTCGCCTTTCGAGTGCTAATTGTATTATACACCGATATTTTAAATTGTCAATACCTTTTGGTATATTTTTCAAATCCCCATCGTATAAAACCATTGACATTTTTTGTAAATTAAAATAATATTAAATTAAAAAGGGGGAATTAAATATGAGGAAAACAGTAAAAATTTTTATAGCAATTATCTGCGTTATTGCCGTTATAGCTGCCGCAATGACCTTTGCAGGAAACTATAAATCCGACCCGGAGGATATCAAGCAGTATGAAACCGATAACCAATACATACTTGAAAAAACCGATATTTCGGGTCATCGAAGCGGCGGCGGAATTGCTCCCGAAGAAACCCTGATGGCTTTTAAAAACTGCGCCGAAAACGAGAATTTTAAAATTGATGTTTTTGAATTTGACCTTCATATAACAAAAGACGGCGTGCTGGTGCTTCTTCACGACGACACGCTTGACAGAACCTCAAACAGCCTTGAGGTGTTCGGCGAAGAGGAGGTCAGACCCGAAAACAAAACATATGAAGAGCTCCGTCAGCTCAATATGGGAGCAAAATTTGAAACCGATTCAGGCGAAATGCCTTATGCAGATATTGAAGATGTGCCCGATGATTTAAAAATCTTAAGTCTTGACGAGGCTCTTGATTATCTTACCTGCGTAGGCGATTTCAAATATATCATCGAAATAAAAAATGACGGCGATTTAGGCAGGCAGGGCGTTGATATTCTTCACGAAACCCTTGTTGAACGCAATCTCGTTGACAAAGTGATATTCGGAACCTTTCATAAGGAAATCAGCGCCTATGTTGATGAAAAATATCCCGATATGACTCGAAGCACATCTATCGCCGAGGTGCTTGATTTTTGGAAAGCGGCATTGACCGACAGTGACAGCTATGTGCCTCCGTGCGAGGTTTTGCAGGTTCCGTACTGCGCGCCGTATAAAAATCTCGGTTTAAACATAGCCACCGCAACGGTTATGAACTATGCTCACGAGCACAATATGGCGGTTGAGTTTTGGACGGTTAATGATGAAGAGGATATGGAATATCTTATTTCAATCGGCGCAGACTGCATTATGACAGATTATCCCGATATTTTATATTCGGTAGAAAACAGCTGATAATTTTTAAAATTTTACTTATTAAAAAGATGTCGTTTATGAAAGACGGCATCTTTATTTTTTCCAAAAAATCCTAAATAATTTAATGGTATAGGCACGCTTAATATGTGCAAAATATTACAGAAATAATTATGAGAATTTTACAAGGGAGAATGTTTTATGAAAGCAACAGGAATTGTCAGACGAATTGACGATTTGGGCAGAATCGTTATTCCAAAGGAAATTCGCCGTTCATTTCGAATAAAAGAGGGCGACCCTCTTGAAATATTTACCGACGCCGAGGGAGAGGTTATTTTTAAAAAATACTCGCCTATCGGGGAGCTGTCAAACTTTGCAAATCAGTATGCGGAGGTACTGCATAAAAGCGCCGGACTGCCTGTTGCAATAATGGACAACGACCATGTTATCGCGGCTTCGGGCATAAGCAAGAGGGAAATACTTGAGCGCAGGGTTACCAAAAGCCTCGAGGAGCTTATGGAAAACAGAGCAATCCATATTGCAACAGATCAGGTGCCGAGTATGAATGCAATTGAAGGCTTTGACAGAAAGGCAAATGTTGTTTATCCGATTATCTACGGCGGAGATGTAAGCGGAGCAGTTGCTCTTATCGAAGATGAAAATCATCATATTCCGTCTGAAACAGATATAAAATTGGTTCAGGTAGCCGCCGCATTCCTTGGTAAGCAAATGGAGTAAGTTTTTATACACTTTGCACAAAACTGTTAGACTTTTTTTGTGCAAAGTGTTACATAGGTAGAAAGTTGCACAAAAATATTGATTTTTTGAAATGTAAGCATATAATGGTCACAAAGAGAGGAAACCAAAACCCGAGAGGTCAGATAAATGAAGCATTTCCGAAATGAAGCATACGGATACATAAAGGATATGTTTGCCCAGCATCATATGATAAAAAGAGTCGTTCTCTCATTTGTCAGTATTATTGTAATGGGCTTCGGAATATCGCTGTTTTCTGTTTCAGGCTTCGGCGTTGATCCTTTCACCTCTATGAACATGAATGTTGCAAGCACTTTAGGTATCGGCTTCGGTACTTACCAGCTGATTGTGAATGCGGCTATTCTGCTTTATGTAATCATAGTTGCGCACAGAGGCCTTGTAGGCGTAGGCACGGTGTTCAATATGGTTGGGTGCGGATATGCCTGTGAATTTTTCCAGAGCGTAATTCAGCCCGTTGTTGAAGAGCACTATACTTTGGCAATAAGAATCCCCCTTCTTATTGCAGGAATAATAACTCTGTGCTTTGCATGCTCTCTCTTTTTTACAGCAAATATCGGTGTCGGCCCGTATGACGCTTTGGGCTTTATGCTCAGCAGAGGAGTAAAGCTTCCTCACAAATGGGTCAGAATAATTACCGATATTACCGTAATTCTTATAGGTCTTGTTGTAAGCGGCGGATTAACAGCGCTTATGAAGGGTGATTTTTCCGCTATCCGTAATATAGGAATAGGAACAATAATAACCGCTTTATGTATGGGCCCGTTAATAAACGCATTCAATAAATATGTTTCTTCAAAAATCTTCAATGTTGATTATGAAAAAATCAGCAAGGATGTTGCCTTCTTTATGATTAAGGGAGCTATGCTTAAGAACATTGTTCCGAGGCAGGCTGTACCGAGCAATATAAATCCTTCTCTTACAGCCTTTAAAGCCGTCAACAAGGTTGATAAAATTTAATTTTTTCAGCCTTTTTACATATACCAGCTTATGTTTTCACATAAATTTTACCCCTTTATGAAAAATGCACCCCGTGTTATACGGAGTGCATTTTTCATTTATGATATTTTGAATTATTTGAAATTGAAAATGCCCTGTATATCTGCTCGAGCAAAACTACCCTTGCAAGCTGATGAGGCAGGGTCATTTTTCCGAAAGAAAGGCTGTATTTTCCCAGCTTCTTAACAGTATCGCTCAAGCCGAAGGAGCCGCCTATAACAAAGCAGAGCGAGGAAGCGTCAAACGATATTTTTTCAATAAGCCTTGAAAAATCGGGGCTTGAGTATTCCTTACCCTCAATGCAAAGCGGAATAACGACCGCTCCCTTAGGGATTTTTTTGGCAATCCTCTCCCCTTCTTTTTCAATTACGCTGTTTATTTCAGCCGGCGACGGATTATCGCCGGAGCGTTCCTCATTTACTTCAATTATATTTATTTTACAAAAAGCGCCGAGCCTTTTTTCATATTCCGCACAGCAGTCGCGGAAATATTTTTCCTTTAAATTTCCGACCGCTATTACCGTAACATTCATCACAGAACAATCGCCCCGCTTTCATTTTCGGGCGGAGAAACATATAATCTGAAATCAATATTTTCTCTCATACCTATTTCCGCCATAGCGGCAAGCGCTGTCTGCCGTGCGATATCGGGCATATTATTTTCACGGCTCAAATGCGAAAGGACAAATCTTGTTGTTCCGCTTTGGGCAAGCTCCTTTATGTATTCACCGCAGGCAAAATTAGACAGATGCCCCTGCATTCCCAATATTCTCTTTTTCAGATGATACGGATACGGACCTGTATTTACCATTGACACCTCGTGATTTGATTCAATAAAAATCAAATCCGTTTTTTCAAGCTTTGCTTTTGCATCTTCGGTGATATATCCCGTATCGGTACAGACAGATACAGCTCTTCCGTCGGGAAGATTAAATCTGTATCCGAGGCAGTCAACGCTGTCATGGCTTTGATGAAAGGTTACAGCCTCGATTGAGCCGACCTGTGCGCCGTGTTGAATTACTCTCGCATCATTTTTGCTGTTTAAAACGCCTGTATTAAGCATTTCTTCAAGGCAGATCTCCGACGCAAAAACAGGAATATTATATCTTGAGGAAAAAACTCTTACACCGCTACTGTGGTCGTTGTGCTCATGGGTAACAAAAACCGCATCAATATCGGCAGGCTCTACGCCGATATTACGAAGAGCGTTTTCGCACCTTTTTGCCGAAACGCCGATATCAACAAGCACCTTACAGCCCTTTGAAGAAATAAATATTGAATTACCGCTGCTGCCTGAAAACAGCTGACAAACCTTTGACATACATATCTCCGCTAAAAAGGCGTATTGGCATTAATCCAATACGCCCTGTTTTTTATTTTAACCTGCATCCGAAACAGCTTCTGCTTCGGTATTTTCAACGCGCTTTATATCAGCGCCGAGCAGTCTGAACTTTTCGCAGACATCTTCATATCCGCGGTCTATATACTGAATATCCTCAACAACCGTTTCGCCGCGTGCAACAAGACCTGCAATAATCATTGCCGCGCCGGCACGAAGGTCCGTTGCCTTGACATTAACGCCCGTAAGCTCTTTAACGCCCTCAATAACGGCAACCTTGCCGTCGACCTGAATATCAGCTCCCATACGCAGAAGCTGACCCACATACTGAAAGCGGTTATCCCAAACGCTTTCGGAAAGAATACTTGTACCCTTTGCAACAGAGAGCAAAACCGCCATCTGCGGCTGCATATCCGTCGGGAAACCGGGATGAGGCATGGTTTTAACATTGCATCTTGTAAGCGGCTTAAATCTTGTTACACGAACCGCATCATCATACTCAATTATCTCTGCTCCTGCCTCTTCAAGCTTTGCGCTTATGGACTCGAGATGCTTTGGTATTACATTTTTTACAAGAACATCGCCGCCGCAGGTTGCAGCCGCAACCATATATGTTCCTGCTTCAATCTGATCGGGAATTATTGAATATGTGCAGCCGTGAAGCTTTTCAACTCCGCGGATTTTTATAACATCGGTACCTGCGCCGCGGACATCAGCGCCCATAGAGTTGAGGAAGTTTGCCAAATCAACAATATGAGGCTCCTTTGCGGCATTCTCAATAATGGTAAGTCCTCTTGCCAAAACAGCGGCAAGCATAACATTAATGGTTGCGCCGACAGACACATTATCCATATAAATAGACGCTCCGACGAGCTTATCCGCATTGGCACAGACCATTCCGTTAATTGTTTCAACCTTGGCGCCGAGCATCTGAAAGCCCTTGATATGCAAATCAATTGGCCTTACGCCGAAATAACAGCCTCCCGGCATTGCAACCTCTGCACTCTTAAATCTGCCGAGCATTATTCCGATAAGATAATAGCTTGCGCGAAAATGCGACGCAAGCTCATATGGAATCGGGATGCAGTTAACGGACCTCGCGTCAATTTCAATTGTATTTTTGTTTATCATTTTAATTCCTGCACCCATACGGTCAAGAATTTGTATTATAAGACTTACATCACTGATATTAGGTATATTTTCAATTCTAACTATATCGTCAGACAGCAAGGCTGCCGGAATTATTGCAACTGCGGCATTTTTAGCACCGCTGATATTTACTTCACCGAAGAGTTCGTGCCCACCCTGTATTACAAAATTTTCCAAACACAGTCACCTCTCAAGCAGGGTTTTTAATATATAAATCCGTATATAGATAATGTTTGTAAAGTAACAATAAATTATGTATTCCAATAATTTTTTTATATTATATCAAAATAATCGTATAAAAGGAATAACATACTGTTCTTTTTATCCAAAATGTAACCACTTTGAATTGTGTGTCAAAGCTGAAAATTTCACCTTTTTTATACAACATATAGTGCATTTTGGCTTTGGCTACAAAATTCTCCAAAATATAGTGTGTCTAAAAGGTAACAAAAGAGTAACACATCATTACTGAATTGTCAAGTATATTTAATGGCGAATTTGCTAATTATATAATTCCTCCCTGATTATCAAATCTGCCGCCTGTAAGAATTGCGTCAACGGCAAAAATAAGCTTTTTCATATCTGTATTTTTCTTAAATATTTTTGACGGAATTGACACTACGGACATCACCAGCCTGTAATAATCGGAGTCCCAGATC
>JBJEPL010000154.1:0-44136 GCA_051881215.1 Eubacterium sp.
ACAATTCACTCCTCCCTTTAACAAGGGAGGCTCAATAAGGTTTATTCTATTTTATGTGGCGTGGTTCAGACCACTTTATCGACAGTCTAAGCAGGAGCTGATTATTCAGCTCCTGCTTACTTTTGCTTTGGATTTATTTTATAACTCTTACCTTGATTACACCGTCAACAGCCTCAATGTCGGTTATTACCTTTTCGGCAGGTACGCTGTCTGTATCAATAATCGAATAAGCGACCTCGCCGCGGTTTTTATCCTCAAATGAAGCAATGTTGATTCCGTCTTTGCTGATTGTGTCGGTGATTGTTGCAATCATATTAGGCTGGTTTTTGTGGATAACCGTAATTCTTGCAACGCCTGTTTTTGCCATTGAAACAACAGGAAGATTAACGGAATTTTTGATATTTCCGTTTTCAAGGAAATCAATAAGCTCGAGAGCACCCATTGAAGCGCAGTTCTCTTCGCTTTCGGGAGTGGAAGCGCCGAGATGAGGAATTGCAATAACACCGTCTATTCCGATAAGGTCGGCTGACGGAAAATCTGTTACATAAGCGGCGATTCTGCCGTCCTCAAGTGCGCTGACTACATCGCCCGAAACAGCGAGGTCTCCTCTTGCAAAGTTGAGAATTCTTACCGTATCCTTCATAGCGTCAATGTTCTTTTTGCTTATCAGACCCTTTGTTTCGGGAGTGAGCGGAACATGGAGTGAAAGATAATCAACAACAGGGAAAATTTCGTCAAGATTGTTGTTAACGGTAATTCCTGCTTTGAGCTGTGTTCCTTCGGGAAGAAACGGGTCATATCCGATAACTGTCATACCGAGGTCAACAGCCGCTTCGGCAACAAGCCTGCCTATTGCACCGAGACCGATTACGCCGAGCGTTTTTCCTTTGATTTCGGGACCTGCAAAAGCGCTCTTGCCCTTTTCAACAGCCTTGCCTACATTGTCGCCCTCGTCCTTGATGGTTTTGCACCAGTCAATAGCCTTTGTAATCTTACGGCTTGAAAGAAGCAGACCGCAGATAACAAGCTCCTTAACGGCGTTTGCGTTTGCGCCCGGCGTGTTGAATACAACAATGCCCTTATTTGTGCAGTCTGCAACAGGAATGTTGTTTACGCCTGCACCTGCTCTTGCGATTGCAAGAAGTGACTTCGGCATTTCCATTTCGTGCATTGATGCACTTCTTACCATAATTGCGTCGGGATTTTCAATATCGTTTCCGTAGGTGTATTTGCCTGCGTCAAATTTTGAAAGTCCTACATCAGAAATCTTGTTAAGTGTTTTAATATTATACATTAGTCTTTCTCCGATTACTTGTTATTTTTTTCAAACTCTGCCATGAATTTAACGAGCTTCTCTACGCCCTCAATAGGCATTGCGTTGTATATGGAGGCTCTCATACCGCCGACTGTTCTGTGACCCTTAAGGTTAACAAAGCCTGCTTCGGTAGCCTCGGCAATAAATTTCTTTTCAAGCTCATCATCGCCGATGATGAAAGGAACATTCATAAGAGAACGGTCCTCTTTAACAACGGTGCCCTTGAAAAGCTCTGATGAATCAAGAAAATCATAGAGGATAGCTGCCTTCTTTTCATTTCTTTCCTTCATCTTATCAAGACCGCCGATATCATTTTTAATCCACTCAAGCACGAGCTTGCAGATATAAATAGTCCAGCAAGGAGGGGTGTTGTAGAGCGAATCTGCGTCAGCCTGAACCTTGTAGTTCATCATAACAGGAGTGATATCTCTTGCGTTGCCGAGAAGATCCTCACGGATTATTGCAACAACAAGACCTGCAGGAGCAACATTCTTCTGCGCTCCGAAATATACCATACCGAATTTGCTTATATCAAGCGGCTCTGAAAGAGCGCAAGACGATACATCGGCAATAAGAACCTTGTCGCCTACAGGAGGAAGCTCCTTGTAAACAGTACCGTAAATTGTGTTGTTCATACAGATATAAACATAGTCTGCGTCCTCACGGAAATCTTCAGGCTTTGTTTTAGGGATATAGGTGAAGGTTTTGTCAGCGGAAGAAGCGGCGGCAACAACATCGCCGTATTTCTGTGCTTCCTGAAAAGCCTTTTTAGCCCACTGGCCTGTGATAATATAATCAGCCTTGCCGGAGCCGTTCATAAAGTTGAGCGGAATTGCCGAGAACTGCGCCGATGCGCCACCCTGAAGGAATAATACCTTGTAGTTGTCGGGAACCTTGTAAAGCTCTCTCATAAGAGCCTCGGCGTCTTTAATGATTTTGTCGAATACCTTTGAGCGGTGGCTCATTTCCATAACCGATTGGCCGCTGCCCTGATAATCCATCATTTCTGCTGCTGCCTGCTCAAGAACCTTTTCGGGTAAGGTTGACGGGCCGGCGCTGAAATTGTAAACTCTTGCCATAATTTGTTACTCTCCTATAGCATAATATTTTGTAAATTTAGATGCATTTTCAAAATGCGTGTATACTCTATTATAGTCTTGTAAAACATTTTGTCAATGTTTTATTGAAATATTTGTTAAAAAGCACGACAGATTGACAAAATATTAACAAAATAGTAAACGATATAAAAAAAGATTGAGAACAATCTGTCTATTTATATGCTTCAATATGAAAAATATGACTCAATTTATTATATGCTGTTTAAAATAGAAGAGAATAAGAAAAAGGAACGACCTTTCTGTAAGAAAATAATCGTTCCTTCTTGGCGTCCCCGGCGAGATTCGAACTCACGGCCTTCCGCTTAGGAGGCGGACGCTCTATCCTGCTGAGCTACGGAGACTTGTATTAAAAAAGACACCTAAGCGGTGTCTTTTTTTGGTGACCCGGACGGGAATTGAACCCGTGTTACCGCCGTGAAAGGGCGGTGTCTTAACCTCTTGACCACCGGGCCGTTGGTGGCTTTAACTGGATTCGAACCAGTGACACCGCGGGTATGAACCGCGTGCTCTAGCCAACTGAGCTATAAAGCCATATGTACTTTGCATCAAGTGCAAGCAAGATTATATCTTATTAAACCGAGTTTGTCAACACTTTTTTTCGCCTTTTAAAAAACATCAATAAAAAACAGTACATATGTTTGACATTGTGCTCTATATAATGTTATTATATATAATATATCAAATAATATGAGGGAAGAAATATGGAAAAGATAACCGAAAAGCAGGCACAGATTTTTGATTACATAAAAGAAGTTATATCCCAAAGAGGAGTTGCGCCCTCCGTTCGTGAAATCGGTCAGGCTGTTGGTTTAAAATCAACCTCCTCGGTTCAATATAATCTTAATGCTCTTGAAGAAACGGGATATATTAAAAGAGACCCTAATTTAAAAAGAACAATCCGCATCTGCGGCGCCGCCGAAAGCGTCAGCCATATACCGCTTATGGGCACGGTAACGGCAGGAAATCCGATACTCGCCACACAGCAGATAGAGGATTATATTGCTGTTTCCGGAGTTAAGGGAAGTAATCTTTTTGCTCTGCATATCAAAGGCGACTCAATGGTAAATGCAGGGATTTTTGACGGCGACATTGTTGTAGTTGAGCAGTGCCCTGTTGCAGATAACGGCGAAATAGTTGTTGCCTTGATTGACGAGGAGGCAACCGTAAAGCGTTTTTATAAGGAAAACGGCCATTTCAGGCTTCAGCCGGAAAATGACAAGTATGACCCTATCATTGTTGATGAATGTAATATTCTCGGAAGGGTTAAAGCCCTTATCCGCAGCTATTGATATTTTACCCTATATATGCTAAAATTCTAAAAAAATAAACGGAGATGTAATTATGAGCGATTGCAGTCATGACTGTTCAAGCTGTAAAGAAAGCTGTTCTTCAAGAGAGGCGGGAAAGGCTGACTTTCTTAAGCCTATGAATAAATATTCAAATATAAAAAAGGTTATCGGCGTTGTAAGCGGTAAGGGCGGAGTAGGAAAAAGCTTTGTTACCTGTATGCTTGCGTCAAAATGCGCCAAATCAGGTTTAAAGGTAGGCATTCTCGATGCAGATATTACCGGCCCGTCAGTTCCTAAATCCTTCGGTATTTCGCAAAGGGCAATGCAGGACGGCGAATGTTTGCTCCCTGCCGTAACAAAAGGCGGAATAAAGATTATGAGCGTTAATCTTCTGCTTGAGGATGTCAATTCTCCGGTAGTGTGGAGAGGCCCTGTTATCGGCGGAGTTATTGACCAGTTTTGGAGCGATGTCCGCTGGGGAGAGCTTGATTATCTCTTTGTGGATATGCCTCCGGGAACAGGTGATGTTGCCTTGACGGTGTTCCAAAATCTTCCTGTTGACGGTATTGTTATCGTATCAACTCCGCAGGATTTGGTAAAGATGATAGTCAGCAAAGCCTTTAATATGGCTAAAATGATGAATGTTCCCGTTTTGGGCCTTGTTGAAAATATGAGCTGTTATGTATGCCCCGACTGCGGCAGAAAAATTAACATATTCGGCGAATCAAAGATTGACCAAACAGCGCAGGAGCTTAATGTTCCCGTTATTGCAAAGCTCCCTGTAAATCCCGAAATAAATAAATTTGTTGACGAGGGCAGAATTGAGGATATTGACTGCGGCGAGCTTGACGAATTTGTTTCGGCGCTTAAGGGAGAATAAACAAATTTTTGTGTTTTGATGATTGAGGAAATAATGGAAATTAACATTTATGATTTCGATAAAACAATAATTCCCTTTGACAGCGGCTCGCTTTTTTGGGGATACTGTATACTTCATTATCCTTGGATAATTATTCTTTTTCCGCTTCAGCTTATAGGATTAATACTTACGCTTTTGAAAATTATTGATTTTACAGCGTTTAAAAAGGTGTTCTTTTTATTTGTAGCATTAATTCCGCTTCAAAGGGCTGTAAACGGCTTTTGGGACAGGCATGAAAAGCAGGTTCATAAATGGTTCTTCAACAGAAAAAGATATTCGGTTGTAATAAGCGCGTCTCCCGATTTTTTGCTTGATGAAATACATAAGCGCCTCGGCTTTGAAATGCTTATATGCTCAAGGCACAATAAAAAAACAGGAGCAATAATCGGCAGAAACTGCCGCGAGGAAGAAAAGGTAAAAAGGCTTTATGAGGCATTCGGCAAAGAGAATATTAAGGTAATTGATGTTTATTCCGATTCAATTAAGCACGACAGACCGATTTTTTCTCTGGGTGAAAATTGTTATCACATAGTTAAGGGCGAAAGAATTAAGTTTAAATTTGATGATATATATAAGTAGGTAATGTTATATGAAATATTATTCCAAGCGTTCACTTGCGATAGGAGTTATTATTTTAATCGCTGTAATCGGTGTATTTGCATTTTCCATGCAGTACAGAAATAAAGATATTAACAACAATATAGTATTGACTACGGCAATTAAAAATGTTGACGGCGCAAAAGGTCAGGAGAGAATTTTGATTGCCGAAAATAAAGAGGGAGACTATCAGATTTATTACGATTATGAAACGGTCTACCTAACTCATAAGGGCGTTGACAAGGAATTCAAGGGCTGGCTTGCCTCCGTTGAAGAAAAAACACCCGAAATGTTCTATAAGGATTATGACGGCGACGGTGAAAAGGAGCTTTTGGTTAAGCTTGTAAGCGGTGTTGATCAGGATATCTATAATGTAAAAACATATGTTTACAGCATGTTTCTGTTTAAAGCGGTGGACGATGAGGACGGAACATTCCATTATGAATCCATAGGCGCTACTGCCGATACTTGGAGAAAGCCCTTTGAAAGCGTAATAAGAAGCGAGCTTACACAGCTTGACAGCTGTAAAAAGTTTTTGCAGTTTGTTATGGACGATATTGATACTCCTTTGACATATGACAGCAAAACGGGTATTTCCGAAAACAAGCATGTTTCATTCGTTTCCGCTTTGACAGACAGTAAAAAGAATTATTATACCTTGAGCACCTGGTCAAGAGGCAAGGGCATATATGAGCTTGACGAAGAGGGAAATATTTCTCTTGATATAGAAATTTTAGCAAATTACGAAGAGGTTGATTCAACGCAGACAATCGGTGATGTGCATTGCGATATTGATGTTATCGACGGTGAATTTGCAATTGTTCCTAAAAGTATTTATTTCGAGCCGAGAGAGGGCTTTATGGTTTCCGACCCGAGAGAGAGCACAGATGAAAAATGGTCGTATAAAATTAAAAACAACAGCGCAACTCCAACGCTCGAAAGCAACGAGATTGACTGGATTGACGCAAGCCTTGAGCTTCAAAGCGGTGTTGACGAAGTAGCAGCCTATTTCGGTGAAATGTCAAGCAAGGTTAAAGCGGTAGACAGCATTGAATTTACTCAAAATGCCGTTATTCTTACAGCTAAATCGGGATATACATTTTTGGAGAGAGTTGTTAATAACGGCGTATTCTCCGTTACAATCAAGGACGGTGAGAAGGAATACGATATATCATATAAGGCATCAATAAGCGAAAAAGACGGTAAAAGCATTTTAACGATAACGCTTGATAAAAACTATCCGAGAGAAACAATAACCACGGCTAAAATCAAATTCGGTGTGTAATTAAAGCCTTGCGTGTATTATGGTATTGATATCGGACAAAATATAAATAAAAGTTTAAAAAATTAGACAACAGTTGAATATTTTGGCATTATATGATATACTGTTTCACTGAAAGGTGAGGATTAAGTGAAAGATGTTGTTATAACCGCGGATTCTACAAGCGATCTTCCCGAAGAGCTTATAGAGCAGAATAATATAATAATTTTTCCTCTTTCCGTTTTACTCGGTGATAAGTCATATCGCGACGGAATAGATATACATCCGCAGGATATATATGATTATGTTAATAAAACGGGGGATTTGCCTAAAACGGCGGCTGTTACGCCGAATCAGTATTATGAGGTGTTTGAGAAGCTGACGGCAGAGGGTAAGGCTGTTGTTCATATAGCTCTTTCATCAGCGATTTCATCAAGCTATCAGAATTCATGTATTGCCGCTGCTGATTTTGACGATGTATATTGCATTGATTCAAAAAGTCTTTGTACTGCAATGGGGCTTCTTGTTCTTAAGGCATGTGATTTCAGAGCAAAGGGCTTTGACGCAAAAAAAATCTACAACAGAGTAAGCTCCCTTGTTCCTAAATTAAGCACAACCTTTGTTCTCGAGAGCCTTGAATATCTTCATAAGGGCGGCAGATGCTCCGCTGTTACAAGATTCGGAGCTAACATTTTGGGCATTAAGCCGAGCATAGGCGTCGACCCGAAGCAGGGAACGCTTGATGTTTTGAAAAAGTACAGAGGCAAGCAGGAGGCTGTTTATAAGCAGTATATAAACGACTGCCTTAAAGATATCAATAAAATTGATACATCAAGAATTGTAATCGCAAACAGCGGCGGATTAAATCCCGAAATAATAAGCTTTGCAAAGGGCGTTATTGAGGGAAAGGCTTCTTTTGATGAAATTATAACCTCCGATGCCGGATGCACCATTTCCTCGCATTGCGGGCCGAAAACGCTTGCAATATTTTATATAAAAAAATAAAATTAAGCCGTTGAATATCCTTGAGTTCAACGGTTTTGTTTTGATATAATTGTAAACCCAAATTAAAGGAAGTGTAAACAATGGCGTTGAAAAACGATATTTTATATGAGCTTTTAAGCAACACGGGCAGTTACATAAGCGGAGAGGCTCTGGCAAAAAAATTTGATAAGAGCAGAGCCGCCGTGTGGAAGGCTGTAAAAGCGCTTTCAAAGGAGGGATATGATATTGACGCGGTTACAAATAAGGGCTACAGATTAAGCGACAACAACGACCTTATTTCCGCTCAAAGCATTTCTGCAAGGCTTTGCGGAGATATTGAGGTTTTGTATTACCCTTCAATTGATTCAACAAATAATCAGTGCAAAAGGCTTCTTGCCGACGGCAGGGAGGGTATATTCCTCGTTACAGCCGATGAGCAGACGGCAGGCAGAGGAAGGCAGGGAAAAAGCTTTTATTCTCCGCCGATGACGGGTGTATATTTCAGCCTTGTCATTCATCCGAA
Organism: Eubacterium sp.; assembly: GCA_051881215.1. Taxonomy (GTDB): domain Bacteria; phylum Bacillota; class Clostridia; order Oscillospirales; family Acutalibacteraceae; genus Eubacterium_R. Next base: position 8,007 of record JBJEPL010000154.1, read on the forward strand.
AACAACTCTTAAAAATGCTGTAACCGCAACAACCGCCGCAGCCGTTGCGGTGTGCAGGGCTATTGAAACGCTCACCGATAAAAAGCCTAAAATAAAATGGGTTAACGATGTTTATTTAAACGGAGCAAAAATCTGCGGAATCTTAACCGAAGCGGTAACTAATTTTGAATCAGGGATTGTTGACAGCGTAATAATCGGGATAGGAATAAATATCAAGACAATTGATTTTCCCGATGATGTCGACGGTGCAGGCAGTCTCGGCGAGGGAGTCAGCAGAAGCAGGCTCATTGCGCAGATTGTAAATGAGCTGATGAATATTGCGTCAGGCGATTATAAAAGCTTTATTGATTATTACCGCAGCCATTCGCTCGTTATCGGCGAAAGGATTAATTTTATCCAAAACGGTAAGATAACTCCTGCAACAGCGGTTGCCATTGATGAAACAGGCGGACTTGAGGTAAGACTTGAAAACGGCGAAGTAACCGTTTTGAGAAGCGGTGAAATCAGCATCAGAAAAAGATGAGAAAAATATTATTCGCTGTTCAGCGAAGGATATTTTCCTGCATAATATACAAAAAAACAGACTGAATTGCTTCAGTCTGTTTTTATTTCTATGGAATTAACTGCTTATTTTGCGAGGTAAAGAGCCGATGTGTTTATAGTTGTGTTATCAACATACCAGCTGTTGCCGATTTGAACAACATATACCTCCTGCGATGTAACAACAGTACCGTTTTCAAGCGTTACTTCAACAACGCATCTGTCAACTGCCGAAATATCACTGCAGGTTAAATTCTCATAAGCTCCGATGAAATCGGATTTTGTATTTATATTTTCTGTTTTTGTGAAGAAGAGAACCTTTTTCTCCTTTGAAGTATCTTCAAGCTTGAATTCATCAGCCCTTTGGATACCGAGGTCTTTCATAGGAGAAATTGCCTCATTGTATTTTTCAACATATGCCGTAACCTCGTCCTCTGAAAGAGGGGTGCACTGTGTAACGGTTGATGTGAGCTTGTAATCCTCTCCGTACATTTCCTGATACTTACCGATGGTTTTTTCCTGAAGAACGGTTTTGCCGTCCTGAGCTATCTCTTCCTCTGTACCGGTCAGCGAAGCTCCGTATGAAGCAACATTAGCCTCAAAAGCGCCGAACATAAAATCTCTGTCTATGTAATCGTCGCCGTAAACATCCTTTCTCAATTGAGCAAGCTTTGCAAAATAATTTGTGTAAACGGAGTCGTAATCATCAAGGCCGTATGTATCAAGAAGCTCAAGATAATAATCATACATTGTTGAATAAACAGTGTTAAGTGCAGCAGCCTCTTCATCAGAGCCGGTACCTACGAAATCAGCCTGTTTTACATCATCACCGTCGTTAACATAAGGAAGAATATAAGCGTCATAAACAAAATCGCCGTATTTTGCATTCTTTGATACGAGAGTGTTTTTATATGCGTTGTATCCGTCGCCTGTCTGAACGATTGTGTCAACATATGTTTGAGCAACCTTTTCCGGAGAAAATGCAGTATATCTTGTTGTAAAAGCAAATATTGTTATAAGGACTAATGCCACCGCAACAACGATTCCGGCAACTACAGCATAAAGCCCTGATTTAAATTCTTTTTTTGCCATAATCTGCTCCCTCCTTACTCTGCAATTGCGTCAGGCTCTTCGCCGGCTTCGGCAGCCTGAGCAGCTCTCTTTTCAGCAAGAGCAGCGGTGATTTTTTCTTTCTTTTCGCCAACCATATCGTAGAACAGAATAGGAACACCCTGTAAAATTACGAAGATGGCAGGAATAATTGTATAAATCGCAAGGAACTTTGAAAGTGTTGCGTCTGTCTGTGCGGCATATGCAACATTAGGATCCTGCGAGAAACGGTAGCCCGACCATGTGTAAACAAGGAAAGGACCGAGATATTTTGTAAATGCCGATGCAATTTTTGAGAAAAGACCGTAGCCTGCGTAAGCAAGACCCTCCTGCCTTTTTCCTGTTTTGTATTCCATTTCGTCAACGCAGTCCGCAATCATAATGTTAGGAGTAACATTTGTGTTGCCGTGCTGAAGTCCGCAGAAGAAGTTGAGGATAAGGAACGGAATAACAAGATTTGAATTGAAGCCTACAACCTTTGATACTATAAACAAAATTGCAAGCGAGGACGCACCGTAAATACAGAAAACAATAAATGTTTTCTTTGTTGAAAACTTCTTGAGAACAGCCTTAACAAGAAGCATACCTACGGCGGTGCCTATGCCCATAGGAAGCATAAGAGCAAGCTTTAAGCCCTTTGAGCCTAAAAGATAAATTGCTATGTAAAGCGAAACGGTGCCGTATACGCCTCTGCCGAAGCCTGCAAGCTTGGTAAGAGAAACCATAAGCAGGTTCTTGTTTGTAAATACAAGCTTGATTGATTCTGCAAGTGAAACCTTTTCTGTTGTGTAAGGTACTCTTTCCTTGTTGTTGGCAAAGAAAATCATTACAAAAATTACCATGCCCAAAGCGCAGATAGCGGTTGAAACAATAAGGTCAAGTCCCTGACCCTCGGCATTCTTAAACTGCTGGCTTCCCATAAGTAATTTCATAACTGCGCCGACAACTATAATAACTACCTGACCGCCTGACTGACCTACCGAACGCAGGAAGGAAGCGATTGAAATAGCGTCACCTCTCTCGCTCGGATTAGGCGAGCAAAGCGCACCAAAGCAGTTTGCCGGTGATTCAACAGCGCAGGAAACAGCTGTATAAAGCGAATAGATAATAAACATCCATACCGATGCAATACCAAGGCTTGTGGTATTAGGTGCAACAAAAACGAGCAATGATATAATCGCAAGCGGAATTGCACCGAAGCCTATCCAAGGCTTAACCTTACCGAGCTTTGTTTTGGTTCTGTCAACAAGAATACCGATAATCAGCTCGCATATCGCACCGACGAAGCCTGCAACACCAAATACAAGCGAAACGGTATTTGCAAACGAGGCAGCGTCAAAGCCTTTACCCTTAAAAGCGAAGTCAGCAAAGAATGTTGTGGTATAGTCCGGCATCCAGCCTGTAAGAAGAGCAACGCCGAACAAGCCGATACCGAAGGTAACAATCTCTGATGGCTTCATGTACTTTTTTTCCGCCGTCGCTGTATCGGCAGCGGACTTTGTTTTTGCCATAGAAGAAACCTCTTTTCTAAAAATATTATTATAATCAAAGATATTATAACACTATCTTTATAATAACTCAATATCTTTTTTAACATTTATTTAACTTGAAATTAACATATTATAAGGCTTTAATTTCATTGCCGGAAAAAGCACTGCCTTTGGTACACCCTGCATAAAGAATGTCGGTTATTAATTGATTGTGTTTACAAAAAAATTCAGTTATGATATTATAATTCGGAGCTATTCTAAAGTATCATTACGGAGGATTTCTCTATGATTTATTATGTATCGCAGAAAAACACATCACCCGGCAACGGCACAAAGGATAATCCGTTTAGCACAATCGGTCAGGCAGCGGATATTGCCTGTTCGGGCGATATGGTTGTTATCGGCGACGGTATTTACCGTGAATGGGTAAATCCGAAAAACGGCGGAAGTTGCGAAAACGAGAGAATTACATATATAAATGACGACGGCGCACACCCGATTATCAGCGCGGCAGAGGTGATTGGCGGCTGGAAATTATTTAAAAACAATGTGTGGTATACGCAGATCGAAAACACGCTGTTCGGTGAATATAATCCGTATGCAGATGAGATTTTCGGTGATTGGTATAACAGTATGGGGCAGACGCATCATACGGGTGAATTGTTTTTTAACGGCAGTGCTATGTTCGAGTCGGCGTCGCTTGACGAGCTTTTAAAAAATCCGAAAATAAAAGAACGAAGGCTTCGTTGGTTTTCTTCCGTAAATGACGATAAAACCGTGTTTTACGGGGATTTCGGCGGAGAAAATCCTAATGAACACTGTACCGAAATCAGCGTGCGGCAATACTGCTTTTTCCCCGAAAAAGAGGGAATTAATTTTATTACCGTATCAGGCATTACAATGTGCCGTGCGGCAACGCAATGGGCTCCGCCTACTGCATTTCAGCCGGCTGTTATAGGTCCTAATTGGAGCAAGGGCTGGATAATTGAAAGCTGTAAAATTTATGATTCAAAATGCTGCGGAATAAGCCTCGGAAAAAAACGAGAGGATAAAGATAACTGCTGGTCAAAAAATCCTGCAAAGGGCGGAACGCAGACATATACGGAAATCGTTTTTTCAAATATAAATAACGGCTGGAGTAAGGAGAATATAGGAGGGCATATTGTCCGCAATAACGAGATTTATAACTGCGGTCAGACAGGTATAGTCGGATGTATGGGCGGTGCGTTTTCGGATATTTATGCAAATCATATTCATCATATTAATATCCGTCATGAATTTACGGGTGCCGAAACAGCGGGGATTAAGCTTCACGCGGCGATAGATACCGTTATCGAAAGGAACATTATTCACGACTGCAACAGGGGTATCTGGCTTGATTGGGAAGCGCAGGGCGCGGTTGTAAGAAAAAATGCTCTGTTTTGCAATGATGATGACGAGGATTTGTTCATCGAGGTCTGCCACGGTCCCTGCATTGTTGAAAATAACCTTTTGCTTTCAAGACGAAGCTTTTTGAATGTGTCACAGGGTACGGCGTTGATTCATAATCTTTTTGCAGGAAAAATACAAATTCTTCATGACACAAACCGCTTCACAATGTATCATATTGGTCACTCAACTATGGTAGGCGGAGTTATGCTCATCTACGGCGGAGATGACCGTATTATGAATAATATTTTCATAGGAAACGGTAAAGGCAGTCGGCTTTTAAAGAATGTTGTTACAAAATTCAGCATTAAAAAGAATAACTGCACATACGGAACAGCCTGCTACGAGGGCTACAGCTATAATACGCAAAATAAGGATTTAAAGAATGATACTCCGGCGGCCGATATCGGAAAAACGCTTCCGGTAACAGCCTGCAATAACATTTATTTAAACGGAGCGAAAAGCTGGTCACACGAAAAAAATCCGCGTGTTGTTACAGGCCTTGAAGCACGAATCAAAGTTTCACAGGAAAACGGGCACTATTATCTTTATTCAAATCTCGGCGATATTCTTTCCGACGGCTTTACAGCCGGCAGGGTCGGAACCGATAAACTCGGGTTTGCTTTTGAGTCCGAACAGCCTTATGAAAACCGTGACGGCTCACCTTTTTCCTCGGACAGCGATTTTACGGGAAATCCGAGGGGCGAAGAAGTTAAAATCGGTCCTTTTGAAAAGCTTGAAAGTAAAATATTGCTTGTGTAGTAAGAAATAAATATAAGTGAGAGAAAAAATGGAAATAGGAAAGTTTAATGAATTATACAATCATTCTTACAGCGAAGAACGCAGATATGTTGCACCCAAAGAGCCGGAGGTTTTAGAATCACTTGAACGCTTTCGTGACAGAAAATTCGGTATAATGTTTCATTGGGGAGCATATTCTCAATGGGGTATTGTTGAATCCTGGGCACTTCCGGACGCTGACCATAGCTGGGCATGGGACGATGTTGACAAGGATTTGACAGGCGAGCAGTTTAAGCAGGAATATTGGGATTTAATTAAAACCTTTAATCCCGTTCGTTTTCGTCCTAAAGAATGGGCAAAAACAGCAAAGGACGCAGGCTTTAAATATGTCTTGTTCACAACGAAGCACCACGACGGCTTTTGTATGTGGGATACGAAATATTCGGACTATAAAATCACTTCTCCTGAATGTCCCTTCAGTAAAAATCCCAATGCCGATATATGTAAGCACCTTTTTGACGCCTTTCGCGATGAGGGACTTAAGGTTCACGCGTATTTTTCAAAGCCCGATTGGCACAGCGAATACTATTGGGCAAAGGGCTTTTCAAAGAATGAGTATATGACGAGAAATCCAAGCTATAAAACATATATGCACCCGAAGCTCTGGAACAAATTCTGCGAATACACAAAAAATCAAATGCTTGAGCTTGTTGAGAATTACGGCAGAATTGAGTGCCTTTGGCTTGACGGCGGTCAGGTTAATCCGATGAATATGCAGAATATTCATTTGAGCAAAATTATGAAGCAAGCGCGAAAGATTCAGCCGTGGCTTATGGTGGCTGACCGAACCGTAGGCGGAAGAAACGAGAATTTTATAACACCGGAGCAGACTGTTCCCGACCATCCCATAAGGGTTCCGTGGGAAAGCTGTGTAACTCTCGGCACAAGCTTTTCATTCAAATATGACGATGATTATAAAGATGCAAAAACCGTTATCCACCTGCTTTGCGACATTGTGGCAAAGGGCGGAAATCTTGCTTTGAATATCGGACCCCGTCCCGACGGCAGACTGCCTCACAAGGTTTATCCTATTTTGGCAGATATAGGAGCGTGGCTTAAGAAGAACGGGTTTGCAATATATGAAACCCGCCCTGCGGCGCCTTACAGAAAAGATAATTTTGCCTATACCGCAAAGAATGACGAGGTATATGCAATTTATCTGCCCGATGATGAGAATAATATTTTGCCAAATGAGTTGACGCTGTATTCAAACGAAAAGGTCAGCAAGGTAACATTCAATTCAAACGATATTGAGTTTACACAGCACGGCAATTGGGTCAGCGTAAAAGCTCCTCCCCATTATGAAAAAGAGTGTGCATATGTTTTTACAATGCACAAGTAATTTACATAAATAAGACAGAAGATAAAAGCAAGGCACCCTACAAAAGAGTGCCTTGCTTTTTATAGCATTTATTTCAAAGCTGTCATCATTCATTTAGATTCATATATTGTTTAACAGCCATCTTGCAACGCCGTCGCTGTCATTATCGGCACAAACAAAATCAGCTGCACTCTTGACCTCGTCAAGTGCGTTTTCAACTGCAACGCCGATACCGCAGGCCTTGAGCATATCAATATCATTATAATCATCTCCGAACGCAACCGTATTTTTTATTGATATGCCGTAATGCCGTGCAAGCAGTTTAACTCCGTTTGATTTAGTTGCCTGCTTATTCATTATCATAGCGATTGTATTTTCCGACAGCTGAATATATAAATCATCGGTGATGTATTTCTTAAATGCGTTCATTTCTTCAACGCAATGCGCTTCAAGTATTATTTTATCGGCAACAGTATTTTCAAGCTCGTGAAAGTCAACTGTTTTTATGTATTCAACACCCTGCCAGATATTCTCTGCATTAAAGTTGGCATAAAGCATATCGTTTGCTTCAACAGAGATTTTAAGATTCGGAAAATCCTTTGAAATTAAATTTACGGTTTTCAGAGGATTTTGTATTCCCATATCGGAAATTATATTATTACCCACACGAACTACCGCGCCGTTATGATGCACTGCGGCGTCGTAATCTAAAAAAGGCAAAAACCTTTTAACCGACCGAATCGGACGGGCTGTTGCAAGAACAAAAATAACTCCGCTTTTTTTCAACTCATTTATTGTGTTTTTTGTTAAATCCGAAATACTTTTGTCCGTTCTTAACAAAGTTCCGTCTAAATCCGTCACTATCATTTCAGGCTTCATATAACCACCTCCTGCCGATTAACAATAAAAGGTTACAAAAAACGCTCCTGAAAACAGGAGCGTAATTTTTGCAATATTATCTCTTTGAGAACTGAGGTGCGCGACGGGCTTTTTTGAGACCCGGCTTCTTTCTTTCCTTCATACGAGGATCACGGGTAAGGAAGCCTGCCTTTTTAAGAGCAGGGCGAAGAGCCTCGTCATACTGAAGAAGAGCTCTTGCAATACCGTGGCGGATTGCACCTGCCTGACCTGTTACGCCGCCGCCGTTTACGCGGCAAACGATATCAAACTTCTCGGTTGTTTCTGTAAGGTTAAGAGGCTGACGAACGATGAGCTTGAGTGTTTCAAGACCGAAGTAATCGTCAATATCTCTGTCATTAATTGTAATTTTGCCGGTACCTGCATAAACGCGTACACGAGCAACAGACTCTTTTCTTCTACCTGTACCGTAGAAATAAGGATTTGTTTCGTACATAATTCAGATACCTCCCTTACATTTCCCAAGCTTCAGGCTTTTGAGCCTCGTGCTTGTGTGTATCGCCCTTATAAATGTGGCATCTTGTAAGCTGCTTTCTGCCGAGAGTGGTATCAGGAATCATACCCTTAACAGCAAGCTTCATAGCAAAGTCGCTCTTTTCATTCATAAGTGTGCTGTATTTAACTTCCTTGAGGTTACCGATGTAACCGGTGTGATGCTGATAAAGCTTCTTGTTGAGCTTATCGCCTGTAAGAACAGCCTTATCTGTGTTAATGATAATAACGAAATCTCCGCAATCAACATGAGGTGTGAAAATCGGCTTATGCTTTCCTCTGAGAAGAACAGCAGCTTCTGCAGCAACTCGTCCGAGAGGCTTGTCAGCAGCGTCAATAACATACCACTTGCGTTCGATATCGTCAGCTTTTGGCATAAATGTTGACATAATCAATATCCTCCGTTTAATTATTAAAAGTCGTTTTCCTTTTTGCCGGAATATAATAACATAGGCGACCCTGTCAGTCAAGAGAATTTTTCAAATAATTTTATTTTTATGGGTGCTTTCTCTTTTTATCTCTCGTTTTCTCGTTTTTTCATATAAATATCTCATTTAAAATTTATAAGAACGGAGGCAAATTATGGACGGATGCTCAATGAATTTAACTGTTTCTGCGCTTGCCTGCGCCATTGCCAAGGGAAAAACAAGCAAGGAGCTTTCGCTTCTTTCGGCATTTTTTACCCAGCTCGGTGATTCGCTTGCCACTATTGAAGCAGGGAATGCTCTTTGCTGTGAAACAGATAATTTGGATAATAATGATAATAATATAAATATAACTTGAATTCCTACTATTTAGGTAGTATAATAACCTATATTGTTAGAATACAGGTGATAATATTATGAAAATAAGTAAAATATTAAAGGATAAGAAGGTTACAATATCATTTGAGGTTTTTCCTCCGAAGGAGTGGGCAAAGCTTGCCGACACAAAGGCTGTTATCAGCGAAATGGTTAAGGATAAGCCGTCGTTTATGAGCGTCACCTACGGCGCGGCAGGAACAACAAGCGGATATACAACCGAAATAGCAAACGCAATTTCACAAGGCGGTGTATGCCCTCTTTCGCATTTGACCTGTCTTACCTCCACAAAGGAAAAAATCGACTCTGTTCTTGATGAGCTCAATGAAAACGGTATTGAAAATATACTCGCTTTAAGAGGGGATATTCCGAAGGATTTTGTTTTTTCTGAAAATCAGTATTTTCATCATGCGTATGAGCTTGTAAATCAAATTAAGGCAAAGGGCGATTTTTGTATCGGCGGCGCCTGCTATCCCGAAACGCATCCCGAATCAGCCAACAGGGTAGAGGATATTGAGTATCTTAAAAACAAGGTTGACTGCGGTATTGACTTTTTAACAAGCCAGATGTTTTTTGATAACGAGGCATTTTTCAATTTCCGTGAAATGTGTGCAATAAAGGGAATTAATGTTCCGATTATTGCAGGAATAATGCCGATTACGAATGCAAATCAGATTAAAAAGAGCGCAGAGCTTTCCAACTGCTCTCTGCCTAAAAAATTTATGAAAATAATGGAGCGCTTCGGTGATGACCCCAACGCTATGAAGCAGGCGGGAATTATCTACGCTACAGAGCAGATTATCGACCTTATGGCAAACGAAGTGAATAATATTCATATATACACAATGAATAAGCCTGATGTTGCACATAAGATTATGGAAGGGTTGTCATCAATTATCAATGAATAAGGCAGAAATTTTGCGTTATCTTCGCACCTCCTCAAAAACAGATGACGAAAGGCTTTTGAGCCTTATTGACCAATGCTGCGACGAGGTTAACGGCTGTGTTTTGCCGAAAACGATTTACAGAATATTTGACTGCATTGTTACCGACGACAGTCTGATAATCGGGGATATTGTTTTTAATAGCAAACGCCTTGCGCAAAATCTAAACGGATGTAAAAAAGTGTGCGTTTTCGGAGCAACTCTCGGTACGGAGTGCGATAGGCTGTTGAGAACCTACGCATCTGTAAACATATCGCGCGCAACGGTTTTGCAGGCGTGCCTTGCTTCAAAAATCGAGGAGGTCTGCGACGGGATTGAGGACGAGCTTAAAGCGCAGGGAATGAAATTAAGACAGCGCTATTCGCCCGGATATTTTGACCTTGATATTAAAGAAAACAAAAAAGTATTTGAATTAATTGAAATAACAAAGCGTATCGGAATTACTCTTACAGACACATATCAAATGGTGCCTACGAAATCCGTTACGGCATTTATAGGAATTGAAAATGATTAGATTTTTTGACGGCGGAATGGGAAGTATGCTTAACCTGGCAGCAGGAGAGCTTCCCGAAAAACTGAATATTTCTCAACCGGAAAGGGTGTTTGCCGTTCATAAGGCTTATGCCGACGCAGGCGCGGAGTTTATTACAACCAACACCTTCGGTGCAAACTCGCTTAAATATGACAATGTTTTTGAGCTTGTTAAGGCAGGCGTTGAGCTTGCCAAAAAAGCAGGCAAAAAGGTTGCTCTTGATATCGGACCTACGGGAAAGCTTTTAAAGCCTATGGGCGACCTTGATTTTGAAAAAGCGGTCGAGCTTTTTTCAGAGGTTATAACAGCAGGAAGCTATGGCGCAGATGTTGTTATTATTGAAACCATGAGCGACACATATGAGCTGAAGGCCGCCGTGCTTGCGGCAAAGGAAAACTGCTCCTTGCCTGTCATTGCTTCAATGATTTTTGACGAAAAGGGCAGACTTCTTACGGGCGGCGATATAAAATCCGCCTGCGCAATGCTTGAGGGCTTGGGAGTTGATGCTGTCGGTATCAACTGCGGACTCGGTCCGAAGCAGATGATTAAGCTTGCAAAGCAGCTCAGAGAAAGCAGCTCTCTGCCCATTCTTGTTATGCCTAATGCAGGTCTGCCGGAATCTGTCAACGGAAAAACGGTGTATAATGTTTCGCCCGAGGAATTTGCCGAGGATATGAGGGAGATTGCTCAAATCGGTGTGTCCTATTTAGGCGGTTGCTGCGGAACAACACCCGAGCATATCAGAAAAATGATTGAATACTGCGCCTGTATTCCCGATTCCGTTCCCGAGAAAAAGAATAATACTATCGTTACCTCTTATTCAACCGCTGTTGAAATCGGCAAAAAGCCTGTTATAATCGGCGAAAGGATTAATCCTACAGGCAAAAAGCTTTTTAAAGAGGCATTGAGAAATAATGACCTTGATTATATCATTAAAGAAGGACTTGCCCAGCAGGAAAAGGGAGCGCATATCCTTGATGTTAATGTAGGCCTTCCCGAAATTGACGAGGTAAAAATGCTCGGCGACGCAGTGTTCAGCCTTCAGAGTGTTCTTCCTCTTCCGCTTCAGCTTGATTCCTCCGACCCTCTTGCTTTGGCAAAGGCGATGAGAATTTATAACGGCAAGCCTATGGTTAATTCCGTCAACGGTAAAAAATCGTCAATGCAGGCAGTATTTCCGCTTGTAAAAAAATACGGCGGTGTTGTTGTTTGCCTCTGCCTTGATGAAAACGGAATTCCCGATACTGCCGACGGAAGAATTGAAATAGCAAAAAGGATTATTTCAACCGCACAGAGCTACGGAATAGATAAAAAGGATTTAGTTGTTGACGCCCTTACTATGACAATCTCAACTAATAAGGATAATGCAACACAAACCCTCAAGGCTGTAAAATATATTAGAAATGAGCTTGGAGTAGGTACTGTTTTAGGTGTGTCAAACATCAGCTTCGGTCTGCCAAAAAGAGAGGCTGTTAACACGGCTTTCTTTACTCTTGCACTTGAAAGCGGACTTTCGGCAGGAATTATAAATCCGTTAAGCGAGGGAATGATGAATGCCTATTATTCATTTAACGCTCTCTCGGGATATGATGATAACTGCACCGAATATATAAATTCGGTAACAGCCTCTGCGCAAAGCAATGCCGTTGAGCTATCCGAAACGGACCTGAAAACCGCAATAATAAAGGGTATAAAAGATGACGCAGGCGTTTGCGCTAAAAAGCTTTTGAAGGAAAACGAGCCTTTGGAGATAATAAACAATTATATTATCCCTGCGCTTGATGTTGTAGGCGACGGCTTTGAAAAAAATAAAATATTCCTGCCACAGCTTTTGATGAGCGCCGATTCGGCGAAAGAGGCGTTTGATGTTATCAAAGAGCATCTTGTCCTTGCAGGAAAGCAAAAAAAGAGTGAAAATAAAATAATCATCGCAACCGTAGAGGGTGATATTCACGATATCGGCAAAAACATTGTCAAGGTGCTTTTGTCAAACTACGGCTTTGATGTAATAGATTTGGGCAAGGATGTAAAATGCGAAAGGGTGCTTGAAGAAACAGTTAAGCATAATGCAAGGCTTGTGGCTCTTTCCGCGCTGATGACAACCACCGTTCCCAATATGGAAAAAACAATAAAGCTTATTCACGATAATACTGATGCGAAAACGCTTGTCGGAGGAGCCGTTCTTACAAAATCATATGCCGATATGATAGGCGCTGATTATTATGCAAAGGACGCTATGGAAAGCGTAAGAATTGCAAAGGCGTATTTCGGAGGTGATAAGAAATGATGGTTTCAACAAAGGGCAGGTATGCACTTCGCATAATGCTCTATCTTGCCGTACACCAGAATGAAGGTCCCGTATCCCTTAAGGATATAGCCGATAATGAGGGTATAGGAATAAAATATCTTGAAATAATTGTTTCTTCACTCAACAAGGGCGGCCTGCTGAAAAGCCTGCGAGGCAAAAACGGCGGATATATGCTAAACCGCCCACCGCAGGAGTATACTATTTCCGAAATTCTTAATCTTGCCGAGGGCAGTCTTGCTCCCGTGGCATGCGTTGAAACGGATATGTGTGAAAATGCGGGCTGTTGTAAAACATATACATTATGGAAGGAGCTTGACGAGGTTATTGAGGAGTTTCTTTCATCAAAAACCCTTGCTGACATAATGTAATATAAAAATCAAAACCGCCTGAAAAATTCAGGCGGTTGTTTTATACCAAGAAATAGTATCCGAGCGCTCCCCATACCGAGGTCAGCATAACAAGAAGCTTTGAAAAAGCAGTCGGCCGTCCCTTTGCTACAGCTGCGATTATTGCAATTGCCGACGGAACAAGACCGAGCCACGCTATAATTATCTGCGGCCTGCAGGTTGAAGGAAGTGAGGTTGCGTCTACCGTAGTAACAAGAATTCCAAGCATAATTGCCAGAGAAAAGAATATTTTATGCACAAGCTCTTCCTTTTTCGGCAGAAACATAAAAAGGCTTGTAACGACAAATGAAAAAAGTATAACTACCTCTAAAATAAATAATGCTCCGAATACAGCCATAATATATTCTCCTGTTTAGTATATATTTATATAGGTATTATACCTTATAATAATTTATTTCGTCAAGTATCGTCAATACTTGACAAATAGATTTTGTTGTAATAATCTTAAAAGATAAGAATTCTTATACGCGAGGAATTAAAATGATAAAAATAGCACTTGCCGGAAATCCAAACTGCGGAAAAACAATGCTTTTCAATGCCCTTACAGGCTCTAACCAATATGTCGGTAACTGGGCAGGCGTAACGGTTGAGGCAAAAGAGGGAAAATTAAAGGGCGAAAAGGATGTAGTCGTTGCAGATTTACCGGGTATATACAGCCTCTCGCCTTACACACCCGAGGAGGTTGTTGCAAGAAATTATCTTGTCAACGAGGAGCCCGATGTAATATTAAATATAATTGACGGCACCAACCTTGAAAGAAATCTTTATCTTACGACACAGCTTTGTGAAATCGGAATACCCGTCGTTATGGCAATTAATATGATTGATGTTGTAAAAAGAAACGGCGATGTTATTCATCTTGATGAAATTTCCGAGCATTTCGGCTGTGAGTGCTTTGAGATTTCTGCGCTTAAGGGAACAGGCGTTAAAAAATGCGCTAAAAGAGTTGTTGAGCTTGCCCGTAACAACAAGGGCGTTCCTCCTATTCATCACTCCTTTGATGACAGGGTTGAATCGGCAATCCACCTTATTTCATCAAGATTGCCGAAGGATTGCGATATTCTTCATAAAAGATATTATGCAACAAAGCTTTTTGAGCGTGACGAGCTTGTTGAAAAAGAGTTTTCGGTCAATGTTGAAAGAATAATACACGACGTTGAAGAAGAGTATGACGACGATTCGGAAAGCATTATTGCAAATCAGCGCTACAGCTATATAACCTCCTGCATTGACGAGCTTCGTACAAAATCGGGAAATCCGTCTGTTACAGAAAAAATTGACGCTGTTGTTACAAACAGGTTTCTTGCGCTTCCGATTTTTGCGCTGATAATGTTCGGCGTTTATTACATATCTGTTTCAACCGTCGGGGGTATGCTCTCCGACATCGTTAACGATAAAATTTTCGGCGACAGCGGAATTGTAACGCTGGGGCTTACAAATCTTTTTAACTCTATCAACTGCGCCGCATGGCTTCAAAGCCTTGTAATTGACGGAATTGTCGGCGGTGTAGGTGCGGTTCTCGGCTTCGTTCCTCAAATTTTTGTTTTGTTTATATTCCTTTCGTTTCTTGAGGACTGCGGATATATGAGCAGAATAGCGTTTATACTCGATAAAATGTTCCGCCGCTTCGGTCTTTCGGGCAAATCCTTTATCCCTATACTTATCGGAACAGGCTGCGGAGTTCCCGGCGTTATGGCTTCAAGAACAATTGAAAATGAAAATGACAGAAGAATGACGATTGTCACAACAACCTTTATTCCCTGTGGCGCGAAGCTGCCTGTTATAGCTCTCATCGCGTCTGCCCTTTTTGACGGCGGCTGGTGGGTAGCTCCGAGCGCATATTTTATCGGAATTGCGTCAATAATCGTCAGCGGAATAATGCTCAAAAAAACAAAGCTGTTTTCGGGAGAGGTTTCGCCGTTTGTTATGGAGCTTCCGTCATACCATATGCCGACCGTTAAATCCGTTGCAAGAGCAACATGGGACAGAGGCTGGTCATATATTAAAAAAGCAGGAACAATAATCCTGCTCGCGTCAATGCTTGTATGGTTTTTATCAAGCTTCGGATTTTATAACGGAAGTTTCGGTATGGTAAGGGAAATGGATAATTCCGTTTTAGCCTTCCTCGGCCACTATATTAAAAATATCTTTGCTCCGCTGGGCTTCGGAACCTGGCAGGCTACCGTAGCAACGCTTCTCGGGCTTATGGCTAAAGAGGAGATTGTCGGCGTTTTCGGTGTGCTTTACAGTGATATAAGCACTGCGTTTACCTCGCTTTCAGGCTATTCATTTCTTATTTTCAATCTTCTTTGTATGCCGTGCTTTGCCGCTGTCGGAGCTATCAAAAGAGAAATGAATTCAGCAAAATGGACTCTTTTTGCCGTAGGATATCAAACCTTTTTTGCATATTGCGTAAGCCTTTGCATATATCAGCTCGGCTTGTTATTCACCACGGGAGTATTCACAATTGCAACTGTTTTTGCATTTCTTGTAATAGCGATGTTTTTGTTTATGCTTTTGAAAAAGCCTGCAAAAACAAATAAAATCAAACGCTGATATATGAAAGAGGGCTTTATGGGAACTGCTGCCGTAATCATAGGACTTACAGGATTAACCGCAATAATAATTTTCAGGCTTGTAAAAAATAAAAAAAGCAGTAACGGCGGCTGCTGTAACAGCTGTCAAAACTGCCCTTATTCAAAAAACTGTCATTAATTTTGGCAAAAAATTATAATCACTGCAAAGCTTATGCCTTGCAGTGATTTTTTATTACTGCCATCAAGCTTATTATTTCATAAACTTGTCGATAGCGTTATTCAGCTCCTTGAGCATCTGCTCGTCACCCTCTTCAACCGCATGAACAATGCAGTGCTCAAGATGATCCTTGAGTATTATTTTCCCCGTGTTGTTAAGCGCCGATTTTACTGCCGCAAGCTGAACAAGAACATCGGAGCAGTCCTCATCGTTTTCAACCATTTGCTTAACCTTTTGAAGGTGACCTATCGCCCTTGCCAAACGGTTTGTTACTTCTTTTGTATGTGAATGCTCGTGGATGTGCTGACGGCTCTGCCCGTTATTAATTCCACTGCTCATATCTTATCAAGCGCCTGCTGAATATCGGCGATAATATCGTCGGCGTTTTCAATACCGACGCTTAATCTTATGAGATCGGCGCCGACTCCGCATTCCTCAAGCTGTTTATCGGTAAGCTGGCGGTGAGTTGTTGATGCAGGGTGCAGGCAGCAGGTGCGCGCGTCGGCAACATGGGTAACAATTGCGGCAAGCTTTAATGAATCCATAAAGACGGTAGCCGCCTCACGGCCTCCCTTTATTCCGAAAGAAACTACGCCGCAGGTTCCGTTTGGCATATACTTTTGAGCAAGCGCATACTGATCGTCGTCGGCAAGCATTGCGCATTTTACCCAGGTTATTTTATCATTTTTTTGGAGGTATTCGGCAACCTTAAGCGCATTTTCACAATGCCTTTGAACACGAAGGTGAAGCGTTTCAAGTCCAACATTAAGAAGAAAAGCATTTTGAGGTGCCTGAATTGAGCCTAAATCCCTCATAAGCTGAACGGTTGCTTTGGTGATATAAGCGGCTTCCCCGAAAGCATCGGAATATGTTAATCCGTGATAACTTTCATCGGGAGTTGTAAGACCGGGGAATTTATCATTTTGAGTCCAGTCAAAATTTCCGGAATCGACAATGGCGCCGCCGATTGTTGAAGCGTGACCCTCCATATATTTTGTTGTTGAATGTGTAACTATGTCGCATCCAAAGTCAAAAGGACGGCAGTTAATCGGTGTTGCAAAAGTATTGTCAATAATAAGCGGTACTCCGTTTGCGTGGGCAACCTTGGCAAATTTTTCTATATCCAAAATATCAAGGCTTGGATTTGAAATTGTTTCACCGAAAACAGCCTTGGTATTCGGCTTGAAGGCCGCCTGAATTTCCTCTTGTGTTGCGTGGGGACTTACAAATGTAAAGTCAATTCCGAGCTTTCTCATTGTAACATTGAAGAGATTGAAGGTGCCCCCGTAAATTGCGGCGGAGGAAACAATATGGTCTCCCGCCTGGGCAATGTTGAAAACGGCATAGAAATTAGCCGCCTGACCTGAAGAGGTGAGCATACCTGCAACACCGCCCTCAAGCATTGTTATTTTTTTTGCTGCGTAATCGCAGGTGGGATTTTGAAGCCTTGAATAGAAATAGCCGGAGGTTTTTAAATCAAAAAGATCTCCCATTTCCTGACTTGAATCATATTTATATGTTGTGCTTTGAACAATCGGGATAACCCTCGGCTCGCCGCTTTTTGGCTCGTATCCGCCCTGAACGCAAATAGTTTCAATATTCATATTATTATTCCTTTTATTCAGTAATCAGTCCTCAAGAAAATGCTTCATTATGCTCGGGCCGAAATCTATATAATTTCCCGTTTCTTTTGCGGTTTGCTCGTTTATTGTTTCAACGCCGTCAAGCTCTTTGTTCTTATGATATATAAGATAAGGAACAGGGTCACTTGCGTGAGTCCTTGTAACAATCGGCGTCGGGTGGTCGGGAAGAATCATAATCTTGTAATCATCATATTTCTCAAGACCTTCAAATAAAATCGGGAGAACTCTTTCATCTATAAGCTCTATTGCTCTGACTTTATTTTCAGGCTCGTTTCTGTGACCGCATTCGTCGGGAGCTTCAAAATGAATATATACAAGGTCGTTTCTTTCAAGAAGCTCTATTGCCGCGTTAGCCTTGCCCTCAAAGTTTGTGTCAATATAGCCTGTTGCGCCCTCAACATCGGCAACCTCCATTTTTGCGCAGCCGCCGATACCCTTGATAAGGTCAACTGCCGATACAACGGCGCCCTTAATACCGTAAATTTCCTCAAACGGCGAAAGAGCAGGGCGCTTTCCCTCGCCCCAGAGCCATATTGAGTTTGCAGGTCTTTTTCCTGCCTTTTTCCTTGCAATATTAACAGGGTGGTCCTTAAGAAGGTCATATGATTTTTTCATCATTTCAATAAGAGGCTTTGCGTTTTCGGATGATGAAAGATACTCTGTAATTACCTTACCCGTAATATCGTGAGGAGGAGTCATTTTGCCCAAATCCGTTGTTCCGTTATTCCAGATAAGACAGTGGCGGTATGACACGCCCGGATAAAACTTAAAGGTGTCGTTGCCGAGCCTTTCGTCAATATATTTTATAAGAATTTCAGCCTCTTCGCTTGAAATATCATCGGCGCAGTAATCCTCAATTGTTTTTTTCTCATAAGGCTTATCGTCTTCAGAAAGAGTGACAAGATTAGTGCGAAGCGATACATCTGTAGGCTTCATATCAATACCGATAGAAGCAGCCTCAAGCGGACTTCTGCCCGTATAGTATTTCATCGGGTCAAAGCCCATAACGCTCATATTTGCAACATCGCTGCCCGGCTTAAGCCCTTCGGCAACAGTTCTTATAAGACCTACCTCAGCCTTTGATGCAAGCATATCCATATTTGGCTTCTTTGCGCACATCATAGGCGTCTTTCCGCCTAATGCAGGAACAGGGTAGTCAGCCATTCCGTCATACAGTACAACTACATATTTCATTATGTCGGTTTCCTCCAAAGTATATTTTCGGGTAATATTGCCCGAAATTAAGAATTATTTAAAGTATTTTACGCCGCTTTCAAATATCTGCATATCCTTCTCAAACGGAACATTTGCATAAAGGTCAGCGCCCTTTCTCTCGCAGTGGCCCATTTTACCGAACACTCTGCCGTCGGGAGAGGTGATGCCCTCAACAGCGCATACGGAGCCGTTAGGGTTAAACGGCATATCGCTTACAGGCTCGCCGTCAGGGTTAACATATTGAGTGGCAACCTGACCGTTTGCTATAAGCTTTTTCATAACCTCATCGTCTGCAACAAATCTTCCCTCGCCGTGGCTGATAGGGACTGCAAACATATCTCCTGCGTTAACACTGCTCAACCAAGGCGATTTAACGCTTGATACTCTTGTGTATGCCATTGAAGATATATGTCTGCCTATAGTGTTAAATGTAAGCGTCGGGTCGTTTTCCTTAATTTCTCTTATTTCACCGTAAGGAACAAGGCCGAGCTTGATAAGAGCCTGAAAGCCGTTGCATATACCGAGCATAAGTCCGTCACGGCAGTTGAGAAGCTTTGTTACAGCCTCCTTAACCTTCGGATTGCGGAAGGTTGTGGCAATGAATTTACCGGAGCCTTCAGGCTCGTCACCGCCGCTGAAGCCGCCCGGAAGCATTATAATCTGTGAGGCTTCGATTTCCTTAACCATTTTATCAATAGTTTCATTGATTGCCGATGATGAAAGGTTGTTAACAACAAGTATGCTTGCCTCGGCGCCTGCTTTTTCAAATGCCCTTGCGGTGTCAACCTCGCAGTTGGTGCCCGGGAATGCAGGTATAAATACTCTTGGCCTTGCAACCTTGTTTTTGGCAACAAATATTGAACGCTCTTTATAAAGCGGTACCTCGTAAGGCATATTTGCTTTTTTGCCGGAGTCTGTTGCGAATACCTTTTCAAGCTTTCCGCTCCAAGCGTCAATAAGCTCGTCAACTGTCTGAACAGCTCCGTCAATAATAAATACTCCGTTATCAGTTGTTGTTCCGAGAGCTATGCCGTCAAAGGCGCTTTCATCTGCAAGCTCAACAACGAAGGATGCCTCCTTTGCGGCGAAGAGTGTTTCTTTATCAAGACCCTGCGCAAAGGTAAAGCCGGTTTTGTTGCCGAATGCCATTTTGCAGACGCAGGCAGCGGCGCCGCCCTCTTTAACAACCGATGCGGCAAGAATTTTTCCGCTTCTGACACCCTCGTAAACGCTCACCATAAGCGCCATGGCTCTTTCAAAATCGGGAAGTCCGCTCTTCTCGTCAACAGGCAGAGGAAGAAGCTTAACGGTTGAACCGATTTTCTTAAATTGAGAGGATACGGTTTTTGAAGCCTCGCTCATACCTACTGCAAAGGATACGAGAGTAGGCGGAACATCGAGGTCGTTAAAGGAGCCGCTCATTGAGTCTTTACCGCCGATTGACGGGCATTTGTATCCGATTTGAGCGCAAAGCGCACCCAAAAGCGCAGCGGCAGGCTTTCCCCAACGGGTCGGAGCATCGTTG
Source organism: Eubacterium sp. (assembly GCA_051881215.1). GTDB lineage: Bacteria > Bacillota > Clostridia > Oscillospirales > Acutalibacteraceae > Eubacterium_R. The sequence goes on from JBJEPL010000154.1 coordinate 28,235, forward strand.
AGTCTTTCAAAATATTCCTGGAAGGTAAGCCTTGCTCTTGAAGGGTCACAGCCTACTGCCGCAAGCTTTGCAAGCGATTCCGATACTGCAAAGGCTGCCGAATGGAACGGCGACCAGCGTGAAAGCTTCGGAATAAAGCCGTATGCCATAACCGTTGCCGTATCAGTTTCACCTTTAAGCAAAGGTATTTTTGCAACCATTGCCTCTTCCGGAGTAAGCTGATATTTACCTGCGTAAGGCATTAAAACCGTTGATGCGCCGATAGATGAATCAAAGCGCTCAACAAGTCCCTTTTGAGAGCATACCTCAAGCCTTGAGAGATTTGCCTTGAGAGCCTGAGCGTTATCGAGCGAAGCAAGGCATTCGGGAACCTGCTTTGTGTAGTCAAGCTTATCGTCAACAGCTGTTATTTCAACATCGGCATGCTGTGTTACGCCGTTTGTGTTGAGAAAATCACGGCTGATGTCAACGATTTTGTCGCCTCTCCAGGTCATTTCAAGGCGGTTTGTGTCTGTAACAACGGCAACAGGAGTAGCCTCAAGATTTTCTTCATTTGAAAGCTTTATGAATTTATCAACATCATTTTTGTTAAGAACAACTGCCATTCTTTCCTGCGATTCGGAAATGGCAAGCTCTGTTCCGTCAAGACCGTCATATTTTTTAGGTACTTTGTCAAGGTCGATTTTAAGTCCGTCTGCAAGCTCGCCAATGGCAACGGATACACCGCCTGCGCCGAAATCGTTGCAGCGCTTAATCATTTTTGCAACCTCGGCGTTGCGGAAAAGCCTTTGAATTTTGCGCTCCGTAGGAGGATTACCCTTTTGCACCTCGGCTCCGCAGGTTTCAATTGATGATGAATTGTGAGCCTTTGATGAGCCTGTTGCGCCGCCGCAGCCGTCGCGTCCCGTGCGGCCGCCGAGCAATACTATAATATCGCCGTCCTGCGGACATTCACGTATAACATTTTCCTTCGGTGAAGCGCCGATAACCGCGCCGATTTCCATTCTCTTTGCAACATAGCCGTCATCGTAAAGCTCTGTTACCTGACCCGTTGCAAGACCTATCTGATTGCCGTAGCTTGAATATCCTGCGGCGGCTCCCGTTGTTATCTTGCTTTGAGGAAGCTTAGCGTCAAGCGTTTCTTCAAAAGGAGTTGTAGGGTCGCCCGAGCCGGTTACGCGCATTGCCTGATAGACATATGCTCTTCCCGAAAGCGGATCGCGGATTGCACCGCCGAGGCAGGTTGCCGCGCCGCCGAAGGGCTCGATTTCGGTAGGGTGGTTGTGTGTTTCGTTTTTAAACTGAACAAGCCATTGCTCTTCTCTGCCGTCGATAACAACAGGCACCTGAATTGAGCAGGCGTTGATTTCGTCGCTCTCGTCAAGGTTGTCAACAAATCCGCGCTTTTTCAGCACCTTTGTGCCGATACAAGCCATATCCATAAGGCATACGGTCTTTTCTCTTTCGCCGTAAACCTCCTTGCGGATTTCAAAATATTCATTTAAAGCCTTTTCTATAGCCTTATTGTATTTGCTGTCGTCTATTTTGATATTGTCAAGCTCTGTTGCAAAGGTGGTGTGACGGCAGTGGTCAGACCAGTATGTATCAATAACCTTAAGCTCGGTAAGGCTCGGATTTCTGTTTTCGTCTTTTTTGAAATAATCCCTTACCCAGCATAAATCGGCAATGCTCATTGCAAAGCCCATTGCCTTGTGATACTCTGCTATTTCATCGTCGCTTTTATCAATAAATCCGTCGATTCTTATAATGTCGGCAGGAACATCTGCCTGCATATCAAGGGAGTCCGGCTTGTCCAAGGACGCAACTCTTGATTCAACAGGGTTGATAATATATGCCTTGATTTTTTCAAATTCCTCATCGGTAATATCGCCCTTAACGGCAATAACCTTTGCGGATAATACATCGGGCTTTTCTCCTGCCGTCAGAAGCTGAATACACTGCGCCGCAGAGTCAGCCCTCTGGTCATACTGACCGGGAAGATACTCTGTTGCAAAATATCTCCAGCCGTCGGGTATGGAAAGCTCATCATAAACATTGTCAAGATTAGGCTCCGAAAGAATTTGCTTAACTGCTTCGTCAAATTCCTCTTCGCTCAATCCCTGGGCGTCGTAACGGTTGATAATCCTTAAATCCTCAAGTCCTGTCAGGCCGACATTTTCTCTCAAATCCTTTAAGGTTTGATCAGCCTCAATATCGTTTCCTTTTTTCTTTTCAACAAAAATACGGTATACCTTTGCCATTTATTGTTCTCCTTAAAGAAATTTCGCTGTGATTAACAACGGGTGCAATCATACTAATACATTTTAACATAAAACATTCAAAAATCATATAGTTAATTATAATTTTATATTAAAAATTTTTGTCCGTAAAAATTAATTTTTTATTCATATAAACAGTTTATTCTCTTAATCTTTTGTGTTATAATTATCCATTGGTGCCGTTTATCGGCGTGCAGGAGTGATTTTTTTCGTCCGGCATTCATACTATATTTTACGAAAGGAGTGACGGCGTGGCAGAAAACAGTATTGACGAGGATTTATATGAGGTTGAATTTATGAACCTCATTGTTGATAAAGCAGATAATTTAAAGGTTGTTGACTGTGACAGTCATTTTTCGGAATTTACGGGAGTTCATCCGTCTAAAATAAAGCAGGGGAAGCTGTTTTTATATGATATTATAAAGCCTGTATACAGGGAAGAGATAATGACTACGCTTTGCAAAAAGGACTCGCCTTATGTTTATTTTGACGCAGAGTTTACCGATAAGAATTCCGACAGCGTATACATACATTGCACGGGCCATAATTATGATAACTCAACGCTCTGCCGTCTTACTCTTGCCGATGTTTCAAAATCAATGGAGTATCAGGAGGCTTTAAGGCAGCAGGCAAATGAAATGAACTATCTTATCGACCTTGTTGCCGGCGGTGTATGTCTGTTTATGGTTACGGCTCAAATGCACATAGATGTTCTTTATCTCAACGAGGGAGGTTGCCGACTTTTCGGCACATCAAAGGCTGTTTATAAAAAGCAGAATTACCGTATCGACGAGCTTATTCACCCCGAGGATAAAACAGTAGTTTTTCAGGCAATCGGAAAGGCAATGGCAACCAATGAGCCTGTTGACGCACAAATCAGAGTAATGAAGCATAAAGATGAGTTTATATGGTGTAAGTTCAGCGCCGGTATCCAAAAATACGACGAGGATAACAACCCTGTTTTTCACGCTATGTTTACCGATATAACAAGGGTTAAGGAGGCTGAAGCACGGGCGGATGCAATTAACGATATGCTTGTCGGAATGTTTAAAAATCTTCCCGACGCAATCTTTTGCACCGATACCGAAGAGCCGCTTAAGCTGCGGATTGTAAGCGAGGAATTCATTAAATTTTTGGGCTATTCCCGCTCGGAATTATTTGAAAAGCATGAGGGTATGCTGTCTGATTTTATGACTCAAAGAGAGGCAAGATTTGTTAATGCCAACATAAAAAAACAGCTTCAGCAGAGCGATGAGATTAAAATAAATTATTCCGTAAGAACAAAAAGCGGTGTTTTTGTTGAGGTTTATGACAAACGCCGTGCGGTTGCTCAAGACGACGGTAAAAAATCAATGGTTTGCAGTCTGAAAAAAGCATAATAATTTCAAAAAGAGGTGTTTTAACATCTCTTTTTTTGTTTGCTAAAATGCAGTTTAAAGCTTCTAAACGGTAGATAATAGACATTTTCTTTTGTTAATATCTAACAAAATTTTTAAAAAAAGTTTGGTAATTATCACAACATCATAAGCATTGAAAGTTTGACAATATTATTGTATAATTTAGTAATACAATAAGTATTCTTATATCTCTTTTTTAATAAAATCCCAATCATATGAGGAGGAGTAATTATGACAGCAAAGACGGGTAAAAGGCTATTGAGCCTTTTTATTGCAGTGCTCATGGCGGTGACGGGATTGGTTCCTGCATTTGATGCTTTTGCCGCCGACGGCGTAGTAGGTATCTGTGACATAGAGCTTTTCTATAAGGACACACAGACTATCGTTCCGTCTACTGACGATGAGGGGAATAACTATATTGAATATATGGTTGAGGGTCAGGAGCTTGAGCTTACATACAAGCTTATTGACAGTGAATTCCCTAATAGCGGATATGTAAAGTGGTACAGCGAAACCCCCACCCTTGTTGATGTAACGCAGGAGGGTGTAGTAAAGGCGTTTGACTCATCAAAGGGTGCAGTTGTTCAAACCTGGATTGACAATGAGGTTAAAACAATTCCGCTCGTGGGAAGCATAATGGCTTCGGCACTTGAAAAGGCGCTGTTTAACGAATATGTTGATTTGGATTCAATGGATACCGAAGAAATTGTAGAGATTGTTGAAGGCGCTTTCGGTTCGGACTCTATTCTTGATCAGTATATTGAGTCGTATCAAGGTGAGCTTATAGACTCTCTTCGTTATTATCTTGATAACATAAACTCCAATATTCATGTTCAGCTTTATGACTCTGACGGAACTCTTCTTGATGACGACTATGTTCAGATATGCGTTACCAAAAATGAGGAATGGTATGCAAACTTCCTTCCAAACGGTACGCATATTACGAATAAATCCCAGATAAATACAACGGTTGCCGTAGGCTCCAGTGTCCAGATTTATGCAGTAACAACTCCTTTAAGACTGCATTACGGCGTAGTTTATTCCGTTAAAAGCTCTTCGGTGTTTGACCAGGGCAAGGTAGTTGCAACCGTTAACGACAGCGGTCTTGTTACATTTAAGAATACAGGTACCGTTACTATTATGGTATCTCCCGATACAGAGGAAATCATAGAGGGTATTCTTAAGCTTGTTAACTATATTTACGCTCTTGATAATACAGGAACGCTTGATACAGATAAAATTGCGGGTATTCTTATTGACTATGTCGGACTGGATATGAACAGAACCGTGCTTGCCGGTATCCTTGATGTATGCTTTGCAGTTAAGGATATTGTAGGCGATACGGCAGACCCTGTTCAGTTAACTGCAACGGCAGTTGAGGTTATATCAAATCTCGTTCTTCAGTTTGTTTATAATGATACAATCACCTTCACCGTTGTTGAACCGCAGCCGATTACCGATTTTGATATCGACGGCCCCACAACCGTAAGAGAGGGCTCGCAGATTCAAATGGCAATAACAAATGTTCAGCCGAGTATGGGTGATACAAGCGATATTACCTGGCGTTCATCAGACCCGTCAATTGCGTCGGTTGATCCTATAACAGGCGTTATTACAGGCCGTGACGCAGGCGGCTCCCTCGGAAGCCTTTCATCGCAGAAATGCGTGATTTATGCAGTATCTGCCGCAAATCAGATAGAAAGATCTGTTAATCTGACCGTAACAGGTAAAACAGGTAAGTATCTGTCCGATGTAGAAATAAACGGCAGGCAGTATCTTGAAATAGGCGACGAGGAGGATTATACATATACTGTATATCCGCAGAGAGTCGGGGAATCGGATAACCTTTATATCAAATGGGGTATACAAAACGGCTATGACGAAGAAAACAACCCTGTTTATATTTGGGCAACCGCCGAGGAGCCTGCAACCGACGGTATAGGAACTATTGACACAATGGGTCACTATGTTGTTACCGACGGCGGTAACTGCACCATTGCCGTTCAGGCAACAACAGGATATTATCTTTCAAACGGAAGCTTTTATGAAATTTCATCATATATAGGAACGCTTGAGGTTACAAACGGTGTTCCTGTTGAAAGTATAACAATAAATCCGACAGGAGCTACCTCAAACGGCTCTCTCACCATAGCTCCGACTGTTACAATTGATGGCAAGGATTATACATATGCAACGATATATAAGGGCGTCGGAGAAGGATATTTAGGCAACGGAGCTATTGTTTCAGCTACAGTATATCCTGCAAATGCTTCAAACCAAACGGTTAAATGGGTTGTTGATAACAGCTATTATGAAAATGAAGTATCTGAAGATACTCATACCGCTACTGTTACTCAAAAGGCAGGGCACGAGGTTGCAGATACCTTTAATATTTACGCTGTCTCCGAAGACGGTGATGTCGTATCTAATGTAGTAACAATATGCGTTACAAGAAATAATGCAACAGGCAATGTTATTGACCAGGATAAGTTTGAACTTTCAAAGGGTCAGCAGAAGGATGCAACTCATACAATGAGCTTCAGCGGTTCTTGGACAGGCGGAGCCTATGCCTGCTATAAGGCTAATTGGTACTCAAGCGACGAGGGTGTATTTACCGTAGCTAATAAGGGCAACGACAACAGCGATGCCGTTATTACTGCAGTCGATGTCGGTAAAGCAACGCTTTATTGCGTATCTGCCGACGGTGGCATAGTCGATTCCTGCGAGGTTACCGTTTATCCGGATAAAACTTATCTGCGCAATATCGTTAATATATGCGACAGAACAGTTATTAAAAGAACAACGGAAAACCTTTCCGATTATAAGGATTATATGAAGAAGCTTGATCTCGCTTATTATGTTCTTTATGATGAGGATTTGGCTTCGCAGACAGTATGCGATACTACGGCAGATAATCTCCTTTTCGCTTTCTATAAGCTCGGCGGCTTTGTAGGCATCGGAAGAGTGGAAATTCTCGGTCAGAATCAGGCGCAGCTTGCAAGCGATTTTATCACCGTAAATGTCGGTTCGACAACAAGCTATAAAAAATACAGCTACGACCTTGATTTCAAGGTGCTTCCTGCTGATGCGATGTATAGCGATATTACATGGACCTCTTCAGACAGCAGTATTACCGTTGATAAAAACGGTGTATGCACACCTGCTTCAAACGACCCTTGCGCTGCTAAAATCACCTGTACTGTAACCGACTATATGGGAACGCAGACCTCTGACAGCGTTTATATTGCATTTTCACGCACAAAGGCAACCGGCGTAACCCTTGATACAACAAGTATTGTCGGCGGAAAAATAGGCGAAACACAGACTCTTACCGCAACCGTTCTTCCTAAAGCTGTTCTCGGAGTAGGCGGAGCAAGCTGTACTCAGGTTGCTTGGATGTCAAGCGACGAAAGCATTGCTTCGGTTGATGAAAACGGCGTAGTTACCTTTAATAAAGGCGGCGATTGCTTAATAACCTGTATGACAATGGACGGCGGCTATAAAGCCGACTGCACCGTTAATGTCGTTACAAACTATAGTCCGCTTATATTACTTATAAATCAGTATAACGATTTACAGCTCAATTCAATCAACTACTATCCGGATACATGGGAAACCTATCAGTCGGCATTGACCGATGCTACTGCAATGGTTCAGCAGGGCGGATATTCACAGTCCCAGGTTGACGCAATGTATGCCCGTCTTGAGGCAGCATATAACGGACTGAAAAAGTATAATTACATTCAGAAAATCGAGCTTTATCTTGACGGTGAGGCGACAAAGGAATTCTATCAGTATGATTTAAGCCTTCTTTCCGAGGGTATCAGCTATAAGAATGCCGTGCTCGACCTTAATGTACGAATTTATCCTAATAACGGCTCATATGAGTCAGTTACATGGGAGTCCTCGACAACCGATATATCGGTTACAAACGAAGGTAAGTGCTCACCTACAATAAATTCAAGCTGCTACGGTATGATTACCTGTACTGTTACAGACCATTTCGGAAATGTATTTACAGATTCCGTATGGGTATCATATTCATATATCCCTGTAACAAGCCTTGATCTTTCGGATACGAACATATCCGGCCCTGTCGGAAGTACGTATCAGCTTGCCTGCACCGTTCAGCCGACAGGTACATCACTTACCCATATCGGCGCCGCAAGCATTCAGGATTATTATTGGGAGTCTGATAACACGAGTATCGCTACTGTTGATCAGACCGGACTTGTTACATTCAAGAATGCAGGTGCTACAATAGTAAGAGCAGTATCCTATGACGGCGGTATATCGGCAGAATGCGTCGTTTCGTCGGAGGGTGACAGAAGCGCTCTTATGGCGGCTCTTGAGTTATACAAGGATGTTGACTACAGAGATTATGAATACAGCTACGGAATGGAATTTAAAGCAGCATATGAAGAAGCGCAAACGGCATTAACCGATAATACGCTTTCTCAATCGGCAATTGATTCTGCCGCCGAAAGGCTTTCATCGGCAGGCGCTGCTTTGGCAGATCATCCGTATGTTCATGTTGATTCATTTAATTTAACCTATAGTGCACGCGGACTGACCTCTTCAATAGGCTCCGGTACTGTAGGCTCAAGCGATGCGCTTTCAATAAAGCTTTCTTCGTCGTATGCTTCATACAGCAATTATGTGGAGATAACGGCGGGCGCACTTCCGAGCGGCTCAATGTATCAGTCATTGACATGGAGCGTTGATTCAACAACAAATATGGATTCCTCCATAAGCTCGAATGTGATTAAGCTTACACCAACAAAAACAACAGACGGCGGTATGGCAGTTGTTACAATAACTGCAACAGATCATTACGGCGCTTCTGTTTCAAGAACAATCAAGGTTGTAATGTCAAGAAATGTTTGCAGCGGAATTACCGTTTCGCCTGAAAACCTTTCATTATACTGCACATCTTCACCTTATCAGATAAGCTCTTCGTTAAGCGGCAGTCCTGAATTTGCCGGTGTTGAGTGGAGCTCATCAAATACTGCTGTTGCAACGGTTGACCAAAACGGTATCGTTACTCCTGTTGAAAAGGGCGAGGCTGTTATTACTGCAAAGTCTGTTGACGGCGGTTATACAGCAACAGTTAATCTTTCTGTTCTTACGGATTTCTCAACTCTTGCTTCAAAGCAGAATGAGTATTACAACCTTATTGAATCCGTAAAGGAAACTTATGAGTATACTCAGGAATCATTAGATGTTCTCTCTGCTGCCGTAAGCGATGCCAAAACCATGATTGACGAGGGCAAGGCAACTCAGGCAGAAGTAAATGCAATGATTGAAAGACTTGACAATGCATATAATTCACTTGTTAAGTATATTGTCGCAACAGGAATCACCATTAATGTTGTTGAGGGTCAATCGTCAGTAACAGTGCCTAATCCGGGCTTCATCCGTTACAGTGATACCCAGATTTCCGGCAAGAGTGTTAAGCTGAATGCATCATTTGAGCCTGAAAACTCTTTATATGAAACAATAGAATGGACCTCATCAAGCTCCGATATAACGGTTGATAATGAAGGCATTGTTTTCAATGACTCTTATTCGTCGCAGGTATCGAAAATTACCTGTACAATTACCACTGTAAAGGGCGATACATACAGCGACTCTGTTTATGTTTCGTTTACAAGGTCCGCAGTAACAGGTATAAGCTTTGCCGATGATTTGGTATTCGGCGCTCCTCAACAGACTGTTACTTTAAGCCCTGTAATTACAAATGCAAACAGTTCTTCAGCATTTGTTATCAAGAACTGCGCTTACATCTCAAGCAATCCGGAGATTGCTTCGGTTGATGAAAACGGAGTTGTAACATTTAATACGCAGGGTACCGCAACAATTACCGCAACAACTCTTGACGGCGGTTATACAGCTACGATTGAAGCGTTTACCACCTGGGATACAACAGCTCTCAAGAGCGCTATTGACGCCGCCGCAGGCATAGATTATATGGATTATGCCTATGAATACGGAACAGCATTCAATACCGCATATAACAATGCCGTTGCCGTATATGACAACATTTATGCTCAGCAGGCGGAAATTGACAGCGCTTGTGCCGCTCTTACCGAAGCAACTGCTAACCTTGAAGGCAACGAATTTGTTACCCCTGTAATTGATATAATCAGAAACGGCGAAACAGTTGCCGATAATTCGGTGCAGCAGGTTGACGACCAAGCACAGGTTGTTCTTTCAAAGTCAATCAATGACGGAGCAATGTATAAATCGGCAGTATGGAGCGTAGAAGATGCAACAGATACAGCGGCCGAGGAGGATGCAGACGGCAACCTTGTTATTACAAAGACCGCTGAAAGAGGCTCTATTACAGTTACGCTTACCGTTACGGACGATTACGACAGAGAAATTACAAAATCAGTAACCTTAAGCATTGTTGATCAGATTATTAATATAACCTCGATTGCTCTTACCGCTGACGGCGAGGCCGTAACCGGAAGCATTGTCCGTTCCTGCGGCGGAACATATACAAGCTTCAGTGGAATTCAATTAGGTTATATTCCTACTCCTGAAAATGCAAACTCTGTGGATACCGTTACTTACACCTCTTCTGCATCGTCTTATATAACTGTTGACAGCAACGGATTATTAACGCTTACAACAGCAGGTAAGCTTCGTACATCGAATACGGCAACAATAACATGTACTGTTACAAATATCGACGGAACAACAGCAGAAGCTTCTGTCAGCGTAACAATTACAAGAGCGTAGGAGGCTGAACAATGAAAAAGTCGTTAAAAAAATCTCTTGCGCTTCTGGTTGCTCTTGTTATTACTTCAACCTGCTTTTATGCTTTTGCAGATGACCTTGTTGCAATTAATGATACCACCTTCCCTGATCCCGTGTTCAGGGAAGTGGTAAGCGTGAATTACGATGCAAACGGCGACGGCTATCTTAATACCGAGGAGCGCGCTGTTACAACCATGACTGTTAACGGTATGCTTGAGGATTTAAGAATTGATGAAACAAATACCGTAGTAAGAGCAGATTCGGTTATCAAAAATCTTCAGGGAATTGAATATTTTGCCGATACTCTCAAAATTTTAAGATGCGGTGACATCGGTCTTGAAAGCCTTGATATATCGTCACTTGAACTTCTTACCTCACTTTCGTGTAACGGTAACGAGCTTACAACGCTTGATTTAAGCCATAATTTTAACTTAACCGATGTTAGATGTCAGGGTAATCGCCTTACAAGCCTTGATATAAGCGGACTTAATGCTATTAGGATTTTGTATTGCTATACAAATAATCTTACATATCTTGATGTTTCAAATCTGATTTCTCTTGAGCAATTAATGTGCTTCAATAATCAGCTTGAGTCGCTTGTTACTGTAAATAATCCTTTGTTAAGCAGTCTTAACTGCTCAAACAACCATATTCTTTCTCTTGATTTAAGTAAAAATACAGCGTTGGGTATCGTTACCGACTATATGATCGGCGATCAGACCTCTACCGCAAGAGCAAGAATAGCAGACGGAAAAATAAATATAACCTTCCTTGTTGATACCGTAAGCTATCTTACAACCTCAAGCCTTGATACCGAGGAAACAAAGGCTTATACCGGTACGGGCTTTGTTGTTGATGAGGTTAGCGATATTGCAGACGGCATTGACTATACATATTATGTAGGCTTAAGCTCAAGCGAGGATATGCGAGTTCACCTTGATATTATCAGAGATTTTTATCAGGTTAATTTCTACACTGCCGATGATTTAGGCGAAAGGTTGAGCTATTCGTTTGTTAATACAGGTCAAAGTGCAGTGGCGCCGGATGTTCCCGAGCCTCCTCAATGCAAGGCATTCTCCTCATGGAGCGAGGATATAACAAATGTTACTTCTGATTTAGATGTATATATTGTTTGGGCTGATGACCATTCATACGCTCTTACGGGATTTGCCGATTCAATTGCAACCATAAGCTGTACGGCGTGTCAGGATGCAAGCTATACAGTTGATTTCAAAACCTGTATTAATGCCAAGGCAGGTGACAGCAATTATGATGAATATATTGATGTCGTTGATGACGGAATAATCAATGCAAAGGATTTTGCACAGTTGAATAAAATGTTTTAATCAAAACGGACAGGATTTAAAAATCCTGTCCGTTTTTCATACACAACTGTTTATAAAAAATCCTCTCCTTTTATCGGAGAGGATTGCTTTTTCTTATACATTATTCGATTTGAGCATACCGCAAATTGCTCTTGTGAGCTCTGCTTTATTAAAAACGGGCAGAGGCTCGATTACAGCGTCGATACAGCCGGCAACCGCAAAGGTTATGGTTGATACTTCATAATAATTGTTTTCAAGCGTAAAGCCGTTATTTTCAGCTATTGCTTTAACAATGTTCTCCTTTAAAACCTTAATTGCAGGACTGCAAATATTGCTTGATTTGAATTTATAAAGATAGTCGGTTTCTTTTTCAACCTCGTCAAGCAGTCGGCTTACAGCCGGAAGGGGATTTCTCTTTATATCATTATAATTAATCCGTTTTGAGAGATCTATAACGCCGTTCATTATTATCTGAAAACAGCTCTGAAGGCAGTCATCCATACTTTTATAATGCAGGTAAAATGTACTCTTATTTATATCTGCTCTTTTGCAAAGCTCAAGCACGGTGATTTTGCTTGTATCCTTTTCAACCATAAGGTCAAGAACAGCGTTGAAAACTGCTGCCTTTGTTCTTTTAATTCTTCTGTCCATCTCTGTAATAACCTCTAAAAGTAACAATACATTGCTACAAATTTAGCACAATAATTTTAGCATAATAGAAGCAGTAAATCAATTAAATGTCGGATATTTGGAGATTGTTCCAAAAAAAGCAACTTTAATTTGTGAAAAAAGAACAAGTGCAAAGTGAAAACGCTTCACAAAAGTGAAAATAAAAATAAAAAAATTTTCCTATGTCAACAAAAAATATTGTAAAGTCGGAATTTGTATTGTATAATACAATATGATATAAATTAATAATTATTAGATATCGGGAGGATAAATCAATGACTGATTTTTGCAGCAACGGTGAATGGCTTAAGGGCAAAACCGTTATCGTAACAGGCGCATCTGGCGGAATGGGCGCCGGCATTGCCGCAACTCTTATCAAAAAGCACGGATGCAGAGTTGTCGGCGTGGCAAGAAGCGAGCCTAAAATGCTTAAATTTATAGAGGAGCTCGGTCCTACATACGCAGAGCAGTTTTCATATAAGCTCTTTGATGTTTCTGTTAAAGAGAATTGGGAAAGCTTTGCAAAAGAGCTTGAAGAGGAGGGACTTAAGCCTTCTGTTCTTATCAATAATGCAGGCATTCTTCCTAAATTCAAGAGATTTGACAGATATTCATATGAGGAAATTGAAAGAGCAATGAATATCAATTTCTATTCCTGCGTTTACAGCGTTAAAACTCTTCTTCCTGTTATTATGCAGCAGGAGGATCCGGGTATTATTAACATTGACTCCTCTGCCGCTCTTATGACCTTGGCAGGTACATCAATGTACAGCGCTTCAAAGGCCGCTCTTAAAGGCTTTACCGAAGCATTAAGAATTGAGTTCAAGGGTAAATGCTATGTCGGTCTTGTTTGCCCGGGCTTTACAAAGACTGATATTTTCCGTGACCAGAAAAACGACGGCGGCAAGGGTCAGAAGGTTATGGATATGATTTCAACCGACTGCGACCGTATGGTTAAAATGATTATGTTCGGTATTGAGCACAAGCGCCCAATGATGGTTCACGGTCTTGACGCTCATGCTATGTCTGTATTTAACAGAATGATGCCGGTTATGGGTTCGGAGCTTTTCTCAACCGTAATGAAGGTTGCTGATATCGACCTGTTTAACGATGTATTTAAAGACTGATTAAACAGCTTAAGGACGAAACTGCCAACGGCGGCGGTTTCGCCTTTTTGCATTTATCTGTAAGCGAGGTATAATACTATGAGCAATGTTAAAAATGATATTACTACACAAAAGCATATGAATTTTAAAGAGATTGCCGCCTATTCGCTCGGTCTTTTCGGCTTTCAGGCAATAGTAGGGCTTCTTAATTCATATCAGGCTGAATTTGACGCGTCAATTTTGGGCGCCGATATTGCAGTTGTCGGAATTTTAATTCTTGTTGCAAAAATTGTTTCGGCTGTTTTTGACCCTATTGTCGGAAATATGATTGACCGTTCAAAAAGCAAGCACGGCAAATTCAAATCAATGATTATGTATTCGCTTTTGCCGCTTCTTGTTATGACAGCGGTTGTATTCATAAATGTTCCTTTTAAAGAAAACAGAATTGCGACTTATGTATGGATATTTGTTACATATCTCATCTGGAGCCTTGCAATGACGCTCGGCGATGTTCCGTCGCAGGGTATTGCGTCTGTTTTAACTCCTAATCCTACCGAAAGAACAAATGTTGTTTCAATTTCAAATACATTCAAGCAAATCGGATTTTCCGCATGCGTTGTAATCGTTCCCGTAGTCTGCCTCATTATCCCGAACGGCTCAAAGGTGTTTGTTTCAAACGGAGAAACTGATACGCCTATGATTTCAACGGAGTATTTTTGGACTGCTGTTTTAACAGCGCTTTTGGGATGTATCCTTTTTGCACTTATCCCAATGCTCAATAAAGAGCGCGTTGCTTATGTTGCCGGTGAAAAAACAACATTTAAGGATATGATATCTGCACTAAAAAACAATAAACCGCTGACGCTTGTTATCGTTTCCTATTTCCTCGGCTTCGGCAGGCAGATGGCAATGGGTATTCAGGTTCAGGCGGCAAATGTTCTTTTAGGCTCGCAGAATCTTGTTGCCGTTCTCGGTATTGTTACGGCAATCGGCTCAATGATAAGCATGGCAATATGCCCTCTTCTTATCAAAAAAATGGGCGAGAAAAAAGTGTATCTCCTGATGTCCTTCTACGGCTTCGGTGTTTCGGTTCTTTCCTTTGTAATCGGCCATTTTTGGTTTATTAATCCCAATAATACATTCCTTACAATTTTCTTTTATGTAACATTATTCCTTGTAGGCTTGCAGTTTGCCGCTGTAACTCTTATGCCGATGATTATGACAGCCGACTGCGTTGATTATTACGAATATGAAACAGGCAAGAGAATGGAGGGCGCCGCTTATTCCGTTCTTACCCTTACCATTAAGGTATGCCTTGCTTTGGGAACGGCTCTGGGCCTTGTGTTCATTCAGTTTTCAGGCTATTCCGATACCGTTGTGCAGATTACTGCAGGAACTGTTTCGGGCTTTGATACAAAAACAAAGGATATCGTATTCTTTGCCTATACGGTAATGCCGGGTATCCTTGCTCTGCTTTCAACAATTCCGATGTTTAAGTATGATATCGTCGGCGAGAAGAAGGCAAAAATTGCTTCGGAGCTTGCCGCAAGAAGAGAGAGCAAATAATTAATAATAAAAAATACGGGCTGTGAAGAAACGGCATTTTAAATGATTGCCGGGCTTCACAGCCCTTTTATATTGGAACGATTAACCCTTAATATAAATTTGAACAGTCCTTGGCTGGCTCCAAGCTGTTATTCGGTTATTTTCGGCGTCTACGGCTCTTATTCTGACATAATATTTCTTTTGAGTGTTGACTGTTCCTGTCGGTACTTCTACCTTAATATTTGACTTGCAGAAGCTGCCGTTATTCAAAGCCTTTACTCTGACAGTTCTTGCACCTGAAAAGCTGCTGTTAGTTGAATACTGAACATCATATGCTGTTGAATTTTGTGAACAGGTGTGGTCAATTTCAATAGAATTTTTGCTTGTGCCTGACAGTAATCTTATAATTGACGAAGCCTGAAGAGGCTCAAGCTGTGTAGTAATGCTTTGCTTAATTGTAAAGTATTCTGTCATTACGCCGCTATAGCGTTCACTGCACAACTCAACTGTTACTGTTGCTGTGCCTACATTTATGTTATTACTCATTTTCACCATATAATCCGAAGATGGTATCGTCACTCCGTTTGCATCTAAAACCTTTACATTAGGATATATTGCTTTACCTGTATACGCAAACTCATTTGTATAGCTTTTCATATCAAGAGAAAGCTTTATTGTTTTTGGCTTGGATATTGTTTTTTTATAATCATAATCACAATTTGTGCAGTATTCTCTGTAATATCCGTCGCAGTCAGGCGTTGCAGGGACTGTCTCTTCCTGAATATTGCAATCAAGCAACTCTGTTTCCTGTTGTTC
>JBJEPL010000155.1:0-3308 GCA_051881215.1 Eubacterium sp.
CCGATCTTATCTAAAAATGAATGCTTTTCTCCGCCTGTCTTGTATCCGGGGAAGGTGTCAAGGCAGACTGAATGAATACTGTTAAAAATGCTTTTTTCAATGTTCGGATTATCGCGCTTTAAACGGCGTATTAGGGTTTTTACCTCCTGCCTTTTTGAACCTCCGCCGCCGTTGTCGCACATTGTGCAGTTTTCTGTAAAGCGGCAGGCGCATTGTATAAATTCCAAATCATTGTATCTTTTCCACGCGAGTATTGACTCTTCATTAATGCAGTACATCGGGCGGATAAGCTCCATTCCCTCAAAGTTTTGGCTGTGAAGCTTGGGAATCATTGCCTGAAGCTGTGAGCCGTAAAACATACCGATAAGCGTTGTTTCAATTACATCGCTGAAATGATGACCCAATGCTATTTTATTACAGCCAAGCTCCTTTGCTTTATTGTAGAGATGCCCTCTGCGCATCCTTGCGCAAAGATAGCAGGGAGTTTTATCCGTACTGTTTGCAACTGCAAAAATATTTGATTCAAATACGGTAATCGGAATGTGAAGCAGATGTGCGTTGCTCTCTATCTTTTGCCTGTTCAGCTCGTTATAGCCGGGGTCCATAACAAGAAACACCAAATCAAAAGGAACCTCGCTGATTCTGTGAAGCATTTGCATAAGCTTTGCCATCAGCATAGAGTCCTTACCGCCTGATATACATACCGCTATCTTATCGCCTTCGTTTATTAATTCGTATTGCTTTACAGCAGAAACAAACGGGTTCCAAATTTCTTTTCTGTATTTTTTAACAATACTGCGTTCAACTAACTGATACGGCTCTAATTCTCTGCTCATTTTACTAACTCCTTATAACAGGTATCGAAAATTTCTAAAAACTGTTCAATTTCTTGCGCGCTTGTCAAATGGCTTAAGCTGATTCGCCATGATGACAGCGCATTTTTTCTGTCCCTGCTGACTGCAAAAACTGCACGGGAGGGCGTTCCCTCAACAGAGCAGGCGGATTTTACTGAAACGCAAACGCCGTAATTGTTAAGCGCTTTTTGAAATTCGCTTCCCCTTACCCCCTCAACGCTAATGTTAAGGATATGCGGTATGGCATTTTGCGGTGAGTTTATTCTTACCTTCGGATAAGCGGATAATGCTTTGCGAAGAGTATCATTTCTCTCCTTTACGGCTTTTGTTCTTTGCTCCTGATTGTCAAGAGCAAGCCCGAGCGCCGTATCCAATGCCGCGGCAAGAGAAAGCGTCGGAGTACCGCTTCGGTAAAGGGTTGTACTTGCTCCGCCGTGGATTAACGGCTCAATAACTAAATTCTTTTTCTTGAAAAGAATACCGCTTCCGTTTAATCCGTAGAATTTGTGCGCGGCAATGCTCGCCGTATCAATTTCTTTAAAGTTCAAATCAATTTTTCCTGCCGCCTGTGTGAAATCCACATGAAAACGGCAGTTTGGATAATCCTTTAATATCTCGGCAATTTCTTCAATAGGCTGTATTGTTCCAAGCTCGCTGTCAACAGCGCAGACGGATACAAGAACGGTGTCCTTTCTCAATAATTCGCGCAGCTGCTCGGTGTCAATTTTTCCGTCTCTTTTGATATCTGCAAGATCAATTTCATAACCCTGCTCCTGCAAATATGTCAGAGGACCGCTTACCGACGGATGCTCCAAGGGCGTAGAAATAATATGCTTTCCGTAGTGGCGGCCGGTTCGTGCAATTCCCTTAATTGCTAAATTATTTGCTTCGCTTGCGCCGGAGGTGTAAATAATCTCTTCAGGGTCAACGCCGAGCCTTAAAGCGATGCATTTTGTTATATTCTCAAGCGCGTTATTTGCGGTTATACCTGCTATGTGGTTTGAATTAGGATTGCCGATAAAGCTTTTTTCGGCTTTGCAAAAACGCTCGATAACCGCGTCATCTGCCGGCGTATTCGCGCAGTAGTCTAAATATATCATAATTTCTCCTGTGTTATATTAATTCTTTTGAACTGTAAAATTAAGCCCGTCATCTGAAAATACTGCTTTCATATTTTTTGATGAAAAATACCGTATAATATAATCCTTCACTTTATCGTCAACCTTCTCGAGAGAAAAATACTGCCCGCCGCAACCGTCATGAAAGTGGAGCTCAACGGAAAAATTATCATTAATCTCTTTTTTTAAATCAGCAGCTTCCGATAATGTAAGTATCATAATAACAGGCTCCTTTTGATTTGCTATTTAACAATCCTCTTTAGCTCATTCGCACTGCCGAGTGACTGTTAACCGAATTAATTCTAATTGATTATATCACAAAGAAAATTATAAATCATCATAAAAGCAAAAGAAATACAGCTGTTTTTAATAAAAAACACCCTGCTTATGCAGGGTGTAACGGTATTTCTATTACTTTTTGCTTCCTAACCGAAATATAAAACACCTTAACAGGTTTTCAATAATATAAAGCGGTTTTTGTTTCTCCGTTTTAAATAAACAATAATTCAACAAATTCTCAAAAATTTTTCTATTATTCAATAAATATTTCTTTGTTTTCTAACTTTTGGACAAAAGATAGAGATAAATTCACTATTGTATCAGGGTCATATTCTGTTTTGTTGTTTTTGCTTGAACTCAAGTAAAAGACAGTTTCATCATCTATCAGGATAAATTCATAATTGTCTTCATATTCATATAATGAATAATTATCTTTGTGTATTTCCGATACATATATGTTTGAGCTTGATAAATCATATAGATTTCTTTTAAAATTGAACTCTTTTATTTTATGTTTTTTACTATCTTTCAAATAATAATAATTCATAAAAACGGTTGAGTCGGATATTTCTTCTGTTAAATCTATTAGCGGGTTTTCAGAAGCAAAATCTTTGTATGAGCAACACCCAATCCAAGAGGTATCTGAAAATTGATATTGTTTAAAATAATAATAATTTTGGCTTGGCTCTTTATACTCAAAACTGTCTATTGGAAAAAACGCAGATGTTTTATTATCCGTTTGACTTGATTGATATTCAAATGTTTTCGGCGCCTTTAATGAAAAAACAATTGAACCAATAAGAACTAATATAATACATATAACAGAGATAAATATAGCTTTTTTATTTGTCCGCAATTTTTTTGCGTTAAAAAAGCATAAAAGAAAAACTATTAAAACAAATAATTCTATTGATAGCATTGTGTATAACAGTGAATACTCAATTCCACAAGATCTTCCAACAGGATAAATATAAGCATAATTAATTGTAATTCTTTTATATGTAAAATAGCAAAACAGAATAAATGTCAATAATATTATGATTTTATATATTTTTTT
>JBJEPL010000156.1:0-3285 GCA_051881215.1 Eubacterium sp.
AATATCTTCGGAAAATCGCTTCACGAGCTTGTGAGCGAGGGATTAAATAATAAGCTTTACCGTATGCCTAATGATGCAAGAAACAAGTTCAGAGAAACAATTGAACGGGTAATTAATGAGGGCTGCAACGGCTTAATTTGCATAATTCTATAAAGAAAAAGGTCGCATTAATTTGCGACCTTTAAAAATATCAAAATTAAGATTACTATATGAAAAATAATTATGCAAGGCAGACCGATCATAAATTTTTTATGAAGAGTTTTATGCCTTATTAATTTCATTGTAATGTATTCTGTAAATGCACCGCCGATTAAAGCCGTGAGAATAAGTGTATTTTCAGATATACGCCTTTTATTTTTAACTGCTTTGCGTTTATCCAAAACGGTCAGCAGTGACGATAAAAAGCTGATAATTAAAAGATAGATAAATAAGTATTTAATCATATTTTACTTTTAAATTCTTTTAAATCTTTAAAATCAAAATTACCTATGGATAGCTTATCGCCGTTTTTAAAATTGTCACCCTTGCTTTCATCAACAGTAAAAACCGATGCGCATTCGGGGCAGACGAGAAAGTAAACCGTATTGCAGTCAATAAGGGTAATTTTAGGCGCAAGCCTTCTTTCAAAATTAGAAAATACGCCGAATTTAACCTTATTGCTGCAGTTAGGGCAAACAAGCTCTGTTGTTTCTCCTCTTGATTTTACTCTTCTTGAATTGCCAAGTCTGTACTCCATAATTATCACCAATACTATTTTACTATAATTTCGGGATGTGTTCAAGTGTATAAAAAAATAATTATATCTCTTTTGTTAATATTTGTACTTGCCGGATGTTCACTTCAGACTCCTAAATCGTCACAGTCACCTGATAATGATGAGTCAAAAGAATATGTCAAAGCAGTTTGGATAACTTATTATGAGCTTTCATCATTTACGGTAGATAACAGCGAAAGCTCATTCAAAAAGCTCATTAACCGAACATTTAAGGATTTATCGGATAACGGCTTTAACAGGGTAACCGTACAGGTAAGACCATGCGCCGACGCATTCTATAAATCCAAATATTTCCCCGTGAGCGAATACTGCTTCGGCGAACAGGGGAGTGAGCTTAAATATGATCCGCTTGAAATAATGGTAAATTATGCGCATAAAAACGATATGACAATTGAAGCGTGGATAAATCCTTACAGAGTGAGCCAAAGCACGGATTTTGATAAACTTTGCAATGATAATATTGCGTTAAAATGGAAGGATACCGAAAATCTGATTGTAACCGATAGCGGAATATTTTTTAATCCGGCATGTGATGAGGTTAAGACTCTTATTGTTAACGGGGTTAAAGAAATTGCCGAAAGCTATCAGGTTGATTCAATTTGCTTTGACGATTATTTTTATCCCACAACAGACGAAAACATTGACAAAAATTTATACAGTCAATACAAATCATCGGGCGGTGACAAAAGCCTTTCAGATTGGCGCAGAGAGAATGTAAGCAATATGGTTAAAGAGGTTTATTCGGCGGTAAAGTCAGTAAATGATAATATTACATTCGGAATAAGTCCTGCTTCCAATATTGATAATAATTATTCATCGCTCTATGCCGATACAAAGCTGTGGTGCACTCAAGAGGGATATGTCGATTATATATGTCCTCAAATATACTTCGGCTTTAAAAACGAAAATCAGCCGTTTATGAAAACAGCAAAGCTCTGGTCCCAAACGGCTGAATGTGATTTATATATTGCCCTTGCGCTCTACAAAGCAGGAAAAAGCGATGAATTTGCAGGAGATACAGGAATCAACGAGTTTAAGGAAAACAGCAATATTATAGCAAGGCAGGTAAATTATATTTCAAAGATTGACAATATAAAAGGGTTTTACATATTTTCCTTTAGCTCTTTGAAGGATAATGAGGAAACGGAAAATCTTTATTCTGCAATGCAAACCTCATCATCAGAGTAATCTCTAATTTTAACCTTCGCAATTTTTCCTACAAGATTATCCGTACAGGATTTTTGAACGGGAAGATAATTGACCGTATATCCCTGATAAAGATTTTCGCCGATACGGTTTTCAAAAAGAACTTCAACCGTTTTTCCTATCAGCCCTTTTAAATAATTATTTCTTATTTTCTCGGCTTCTTCAATCATTATACCGCTTCGGCGTTCCTTTTCTTTTTTTGAAACATCATCGCCTCTTTTTGAAGCAGCCGTTCCCTGTCTTTCGCTGTAAGGAAAAACATGCACCTTTTCAAAGGCAATCTCCTTAACAAAATTAAGACTTTCGTTAAAGTCATCCTCGTTTTCCTGATGAAAGCCTACCATAACATCGGTTGTTATACTTGCATCGGGAAAAGTATTTCTCAATTTATCGCATAAGTCTTTATATTCTTCAGTTGTATAATGGCGGTTCATATTTTTTAAGGTTTTATCGCATCCGCTTTGAAGAGAAAGGTGAAACTGAGGGCAGAATTTATCTATTTTTGAAAGCTTATCAATAATTTCATCTGTTATGTGGTCGGGTTCAAGAGAGCCTAATCTTATCCGCAAAATTCCATCAGTATCCGCGCATATTTTTACGGCGTCTACCAAATTAAAATCTTCGCCTTTTCCGTATGCAGAAAGGTTTATGCCGACAAGAACGATTTCTTTAATTCCGCTTTGAGCTAAATTTTTAATTTCTTCCTTTAAAATTTCAGGAGATTTAGAACGGACTCTTCCTCTTGATTTGGGAATTATGCAGTAAGAACAAAATCTGTCACATCCGTCTTCTATTTTAACAAATGCTCTGATTCTGCCGTTGAAATTATTAATTGAGCAATCGGTGAATTTGTCGCCTGTCTTATGTTCTTCAATCTTTATAAGACGCTGTTTATTCATCTGATATTCGTTTATCAGCTTTAGTATGTCGCCGTCGTTTTTATTTGAAAAAATTATATCCGCCTCATTCAAAGCGGCAGCTTCATCGGGGAAAGCTTGAGGAAAGCAGCCTGTAAGTATAACAACTGATTTTGGGTGCTTTCTTTTGAATTTTCTTATATTCTGCCTTGTTTTTTGATCTGCAGTTGCCGTAACGGTACAGGAATTGACAATATAGTAATCGGCGTCTTCGCTCGGGCTCACTATTTCAAATCCGGCATTTTTAAGCAGTTCACTCATATATTCAGTTTCATATTGATTAACCTTACAGCCAAGGGTATAAAAAGCAGCTTTCATCTTAGTCCTCCGAATTTGTTTTAAGTATTATAACAAAATATTGTTATTAAAACAAGATAATGGTAATAG
>JBJEPL010000157.1:0-11324 GCA_051881215.1 Eubacterium sp.
CTGCGATTTTCCGCCTGCGGTTACGGTAACATACCTTTCGATTAAATCAACATTATAATCGTGCTTACCGCCCTCGTCATTATTGGCATAAAGGATTGTCATAGCATATGTTCCTGCCTTTTCAACATTCACCTTATATTCTGCCTTTGAGCCGTCACAGGATATTGAATCAAGATATTCAACATTGATTGCTTCATTTGTGCAAATTCGGGCGCCTGACGAAAGCTTGGCGCTTTGAGCCTCCACCGATATGACATTCCATGCCCTTTGCGAAGGAGCTATATGAAATTCGCTCAACGGCTTATCGGTTATAACATCAATATAATTAAGCCCTCTCATAAGATAAACAACATTTTCATCCTTAACGGAAAACTCAACATCATTAACATAAGCCGTTTGGGCATTGCTGTCATCGTCAATATAAATATCGTAATAGCCGTCTGAAGGAGCAACAGCAAGATATGACTGAGTAGCTTCGTTTGTACGGTCGCTGTCCTTTAAAACGCTTAAAAGCTCATTATCCTTTGCTTGGGTAACAAGCAGGGAATCAAGAACAATTGTACCGGTATCATGCTTAAATGATATTGTATGCTTGCCCTTTGAAAGCTCGTATGTCATTGTAAGGCAATCGGTATATTCGCTCTTTATTGTATTAGGAAAGCTGATTACGGCTTCATTGCCGTCGACATTCACAATTGAGGTTGAGTCAACTCTGTCATCGGGATTTTGCCTGCCGTTTTCATCAAACTGACCGTCATTTGAATTGCCGAAGATGATATTCAAGTCGTATTCGCCGTCCTCAGGAACACTGAAGGTAAGCTCTACTCCGTCGCCCTCGTTTTCCATACCGCCGACCATTCCATTTATCTCTCCGGTTGTGGCGTAAGCGCTGTCATATGTATAGGCGTTTGCTAAAAGCGTTGCGTTTTCAAATTCATAACGCTCTGTATAGCTTGTATTGTCATACTGATAGTCAGCCTCTTTTTCATCAGCAGGCACAATTGTGATATGGTAAGCGTTTGCCTCATCCATATCTTTCATATCAATTTTCAGCGTTGAGCCTTTAACTGTAGTTGTATAATGCTTAATGAGTTCCGGAGAATTAACAACTCCCGAAATGCCTTTATAAAGCACCTCTTCAACTGTTATATTAACTCTTTTTCCGTCGAAAGCGGTTTTGTCGATATTCTTCAGCTTAACAACGGCAGAGCCGTCTCGTCCGCCGCATATAATATCTATTTTATCCTCTTCGTCGCTAATTGATACTACTCCCATAAAGCCCTGCGAGGACAGCTCGGCTTCCTTTTTCAAGTATTTTTCAACATTGGATTTGAATAAATCCTGATACTTAATATCAACCGTCTGACCCTCCATATCGGCATACCAACGGTAAAGCCACCAATTGGAATTCGGCGAATTATCGTCAGAGGCAACATCACAGAGATTATCGGCAAGCCTCCAATATGCGTTATCGGCATAAACCTTGCTTGCTTCAATCTGCGTTATATACTGAAGCATCTTCCCCGGCAGACCGTTATCCTGCATTCTGCCGTACTCGGTGACTATTATAGGGAGCTCATTTATACCGAGATTTTTTTCTATGTCGCGGTAATCTCTGACATGGCTCTGCCAATGGTAAACGGATATGTCGCTTAACTCGTGATATATCATAATTTCAGGCAGACAGCCGTTTTCAGAGCAGTATGTAAGAAATGAATTAATTTCGTTATGGTCATAGTCGCAAAAGCCGGGTCCGCCGATAAGAGCATTGGGATTAACCGACTTAACAAGCTCATATGTCATTTTCCAGGCTTCAAAAAAATTATCTGCGCCCTGCTCGTTGTAAACACCGTAGGCGCCGGTATTATCCTCGGTTTTCATTGTTTCACCGAACCAAACACCGTTATCGCATTCATTATACAAGCAGTAAACAACCTTGTCGCTGTATGAGGTTTTTGATAAATATTCAACCGACTCCTTTACCTTCGGTAAATAATCATCAGTGATAAATTCCTTCCAGTCATATGTACCGTCAAAGCGCATCTTGTTGATATTATCGTTCTCGTAATACCATGTTGAATACATATCCTGAAGATACACGACATTATAAACGGTATTATCAAGCTGGGTATAAACATGGTCAATATCACCTATCGGATGCTGTAAGCCATTGGGGACCTTTTGAGATACTGTAGAAATATCTATACTCTCCGTCATATTTTTTGACGGAACACCCTCCTCGGCAATGCCGTAAAGATATCCCGAAGCGCCTGATGTCACCGCTCCTGTTTTCAGGCTGAAATCAGCAGTAAGGCTCGGTCTGTAGAGCAGGAAAAATCCGCCTGCGCTCAAGCCCAAAATCAAAACTATACATAATACAACAGATAAAAATATCTTTAAAAATCTTTTCATATGATTAATCCTTTATAAAGCAAAGCTTTAAAGATTTTTTCTCAACCTTAAAATTGACCTCGCTGTAATCAAAATTCTCGCCGTCACAGTTTCCGATAAGAGGAGAACCGTCTGTTGAGGAAATTCTGCCTGAAACCACATAGCCCTTGCGAAGCTGCTTTATTCCTTCAATATCTCCCTTGCTGTATTTTGGAATAAGCGGCAGAGCCTGAACTGCATTAACCGGCTCAACCAAGGCAAAATCAAGCAATCCGTCATCAAGCCTTGCATTAGGAGCAGGGCAAAAACCTCCGCCGTAATAGCTTGCATTACAAACGGCAAAAAGCGTATAGTCAATCGGAGTTTCGGTTATCTTATAAGGATTATTATTTTCATCAATACAATTCAAATCAATGTTTAACTGATATTTCATTGACTGACAAAGCACGGGGATAATTGCAACATTATATGCCTGATGTCCGAGTGCCGGAACCTTTGCCGCAATTTTTCTTCCTATTGTTTCAACCTTTGTATCAAGGCCGTAGCTCATAACATTGATGCATTTCTCGCCGTTATAATCAATAAGGTCAATAGGCTTAACATCATATTTGATTTTTCCGTTATAAAGTCCGAAGGCTTTAATAACATTTTCAACATTAATCTTTTTTGTACCGTAAATCTTCTTTGCGAAATCATTACCGGTTCCAAGAGGTAAAATCATCATCGGAGTATCAGTTGCGGCAAGTCCGTTTGCAATTTCATGAACGGTTCCGTCACCGCCGCAGGATACAATTACGCACTCATCTGCATATTTTTCGGCATAGAACGAAGCAATACTCTTTGCATCGCCCTTTGCGCTTGTTTCCTCTAAAATCATTTCATCGTCGATTAAGCGAAATGTAGATTTAATTTTAGAAAAAATTTTAATCTTGTCGTCATTTCCCGCTATGGGATTAACAATAAATATGTATTTCAATTTTACCTCTCCTCTTTTTCTGATAATATAGCGTTATATTACCCTTGTGCCGCCGACAGGTCTGATGATGAGCACATGACATGAGCCTTCACCGAAAACGGAATCCATTGTGGTTTTGTATGTATCAAGCATATCGTTTGGAACAAATGCCTGTATTGTTCCTGCAAATCCGCCGCCGTGAACACGCCAGGCTCCTTTGCCCTTGAGTATTTCCTGACTGATGCAAAGCGCAAGAGAAAGCTTCTGCTCGGTAGGAGTTTTATTTGTATATACATTCTGATTATAGAGGAATGATGAGAAGCCAGAATCGGTGATTATCTCCTTGAAGCCCTCAAAATCATTATTCTCAAGGCAATCAACAGCCTTTTCAACTCTTTTGTTTTCATTAAAGAAATGCACTGCGCGCAAAATTGCTCTGTCGTTAACCTTTTGGGTAAGCATCGGAATAGATGACATAAACTCCTCATAGCTTACTTCTCTCAATACATTCTTGCCCAAAGCCTTTGCAACAGATTCCATTTCACCTCGTACTGCGGCGTAATCATCGGTAAGGTCGCTGTGATTTCCGTGAGTATCAACAATACAAAGGCTGTGACCTGATTTTTCAAAATCAAAATCAATTTTCTTAATAACAGGATTTTCCGTGCTTTCAAAATCAATTGTAACAAAGGTTCCCACTGATGAAGCAGTTTGGTCAAGCAGACCCGAAGGCTTGCCGAAAAATACATTTTCGCTGTATTGAGCAGCTTTTGCAATAGTAACAGGGTCAATATTGCCGTCATTATAGAGATATGAAATAACAGTTCCCAAAAGCACCTCAAAAGCGGCTGACGAGGAAAGACCCGAGCCACCCATAACATCGCTCGTTGTGCAGGCGTCAAAGCCACCGATTTTATATCCGTAATCGTTAAGACCGGCAGCAACACCCTTAACCATTGCTGTTGAATGACCGTATTTTGATTTATCGGGATTAAGGTCTGATAAATCAACAACATTCATTGAATGCCCCTCTGATTTTTCGTGAATGATATTATCATCATTTTTTGCGGCAACAGCAATCGCATCAAGATTTATTGAAGCGGCAAGAACCTTGCCGTTATTGTGGTCGGTATGGTTTCCGCAGATTTCTGTACGGCCGGGAGCGCTTAACACAATAACATCACGCTCGTCGCCGAAAAGCTCTGTAAACTTATTTATTGTTTTTATGTATCTGGGCTTTTGCTGCTCAACTGCCTCATCGGTAACATAAACCTTTTTGAGAAGAGCGTCTGCATCTCCCGATTCAATTTTCTTAATTAATTCTGACGGTTTCATATTCTTTTACACTCCTTAAAGAACAATTTTATATTTTTCCCTTTCTGAATAAATCAAAAGAGTCTGATTCATCTGACGGGATTTTCTGCCGTAAAAAATATTAAAGGTAATAACGGAAATACCCGTAAAGCCTACTATTATCATCAGCAATACAATAAACTGAACCGAAAACGGATTATAAATTGCTGAACCGATTTTAGTATAAATATAAAGCCTCGGGGCAAATCCTAACAGACTTAAACAAATATAATAAATAAAATCATATTTCATTGAGCCGTAATACTTTGACACCATTCCGAGCGGTATGCTCGGTACAAGCCTTGAAACAAATAAGACATACGGATTACCATTTCCTTTAAACTGAATCCAATCTTTAACGAAATGAAGCTGCTTTATTCCTAAAATCATTCCTGTCCATCCGCCGCCTATAAATTTTCCTTCAACATATTTAACGGTAAAGAAAAAAGCCAGAAATACAAGATTAATTACAATTGCCTGCGTTATCGGGAAAACAATTCCCGATATAACGCAAAGAAATCCCATAGGAATCGGAAGCTGGCATTTTGCAATGTATAAAGCAAAAATGCAAATTATTATCTCAACATCCGAATCAAGCTTTACTATAGCGTCATCAAGCTGCTTGAGCCAATTAATAAGCGTATCAAATCTAACCTCAAGCCTTGTATGATTATATAAAACTATTGATAAAAAAATCAACAGCCCTGCTGTTACAAGCAGTATTATATTGGTTATTAAATTTGTCTGATGGCGTTTTTGCTGTTTCACAAAGTCATCTCCAAATTATATGAATAAATTATTTTGATTCGTGATAGTTACCCAGAAATTCAAATTCGGGTATTTCATCAGACAGCGCGCAAATCAAATCAAGCGTGCTCTCATCTCTTACACTGCCCATTACATCAACATAAAAATAATAGCTGAAGTCACCGTTTCCCATCGGTCTTGATTCAATCTTTGTTAAATTAAGACCTGCCATTGAAAATCTGCCGAGAACTCTGTAAAGTGAGCCTGTTTTATGCAAGGTTGTAAAAATAAGAGAAATTTTATCTGCATCATCGTCAATAACAAGCTTTTTTGAAATAACTATAAAGCGGGTCATATTGTTGTTATTATTCTGCACATTTTTCTTCAAAACTTTCAAGCCGTATTTTTTTGCGGCAGATTCCGAACAAATAACAGCAATATTATCCTTATCAGACTCCGATACAAACTTGGCAGCAGCAGCGGTATTCGTAAAGTTAACTCCCGTAAAATCAAAGCTTTTTAAGAAGCTGTCGCACTGCGAAAGAGCCTGCGGATGGGAATACACATCGGTAATATCCTCATATTTTGAGCTTTTCTTTGCACAAAGGCAATGCTCTATCTTTAAATCATATGCACCGACTACATAAAATCTGTACTTCATTATCAAATCATATGATTCGTGAACAGAGCCGGCGGTTGAATTTTCAACGGGAATAACTCCGTATTTTGTTTCTCCCTTATTTACAGCCTCAAAAACATCTTCAAACTGTTTATAAAATTTCACCTTTGAATCGGGAAAAAGCGTTTTAGCCGCAACTCCGCTGTATGCGCCGTCAACACCCTGGCAGGCAACAACAATACCGTCGGTTTCGGGCTTTTTATTATCAAGCGCTTTACTTATATTTTGACGAAGCTCTCTTCCTCCTCCGATGATTTTATGCTGTAATGCTCTTGACGCATCCATTGTTGCAGAGAATACGGTTTTTATTGTTTCGCCGTGCTCGCCGCACTTTTGAGCAACATTATCAAGAATCTGCTGTTCTCTCTCTTCATTGAGAACAGGTATCCCCCTCTCAACCTTATATTTGGCAACCTCCTCGGCAACCTTCATTCTTTTTAAAAGCAAGGGGATAAGCTGCTCGTCGATTTTATCAATTTCTTTTCTGAGTCCTAATAAATCCATTAAAATATTTCCTTTTTTACATCATCAAATCTAAAAGCCCGAATGCTACTGCCGCCTCAACAACGGCAACGGCACGGGGAACTATGCAGGGGTCGTGTCTGCCCTTTACAACAAGCGTTTCATTCTCCATAGTTTGAAGATTTACACTTTGCTGTGGCTTTGCAATTGAAGCAGTCGGCTTAACGGCAACTCTTAATACTATCGGAGCGCCCGTTGACATACCGCCGAGAACACCGCCGTTATTATTTGATTTAAGAGCAATTCTGCCGTTTTCAACCACATAAGGGTCATTTGCCTGTGAGCCTCTCATATCGGCAAAATCAAAGCCTGCACCGAATTCAACGCCCTTTACGGCAGGGATTGCGAATAGAATTGAAGAAAGCTGACTTTCAACGGTTGAAAAAATATTTGCGCCTATTCCGACAGGAAGCCCTATTGCGGCACATTCAATCTCACCGCCGATGCTGTCACATTCAAGCCTTGCTTTTTCAATTTCTTCACGCATTTTTTCTTCAGCTTCGTTGGAAATTGTTGAAAAATTCTTTGAAGAAAGCTCTTCTAAAAGCTCTTTTTTTATATTATTTTTATCAAAGCTTTCGTCATTGACTGCTCCTATTTTTGAAATATGAGCGCCTACGGTTATCCCCTTTTCATCGAGAATCTGCTTTGCAACAGCTCCGGCAAATACAAGAGGAGCCGTTAATCTGCCGCTGAAATGACCGCCGCCGCGGATATCGTTAAATCCGTTATACTTAACATAGGCAGGATAATCGCTGTGTGACGGGCGAGGAACAGTCATAAGATTTGAATAATCGCCGCTTCTTGTATTTGTATTTTCAATTATCATTGCAAGCGGAGCGCCTGTTGTAACATCATCAAGAACTCCGGAAATGATATTCGGGATATCCTTTTCAAGACGCGGTGTTGAAAACTTATCCTTGCCCGGAGCCCTTCTCGCCATATCCTTGTATATTTTTTCCATATCAAGCTTAACGCCGGCAGGCAGACCGTCTATAACACATCCGATTGCAATGCCGTGACTTTCACCGAAAATAGATAGCTTAATATTATTACCGAATAGTGATGACATCCGATTTACCTCCGAGTTTATTATAATCGTCAAAAAATGACGGATACGTTTTATTTATGCTTTCTGCCTGCGTAATTGTTGTTTCTCCGTTGGCAGACAGCGCTGCAATACTGAAAGCCATAACAATCCTATGGTCATTATATCCGTCAAGCTCTGCGCCTTTAACCGACGATCCTGTAATAATCATTCCGTCGCGTGTTTCTTCAACAGCAACTCCCATTTTTTTCAGGTTTGTAACGACGCTTTCAATTCTGTCTGACTCTTTATATCTTAATCTTTCAGCACCTTTAATTACGGTTTTACCGTTGGCAAATGCGGCAGTAACTGCAATTGACGGAACTGTATCGGGAATATCGGTAACATCAACCTCTATGCCGCGGAGCTTTGATTTTTTACATCTTATAAAGCCGTCATTAATATCTATGTCTGCGCCGAAGCGTTTTAATACATTAACTATTTCCTTGTCGCCCTGCGCTGAATTCAAATCAAGACCCT
Source organism: Eubacterium sp. (assembly GCA_051881215.1). Lineage (GTDB taxonomy): Bacteria > Bacillota > Clostridia > Oscillospirales > Acutalibacteraceae > Eubacterium_R. The sequence continues at coordinate 8,215 of JBJEPL010000157.1, forward strand.
TTAAGGCTACATCTCCGTTAATTGCTCCTGCGGCAAGGAAAAATGCGGCCTGCGACCAATCCGATTCAACACGGTAATCTCTTTTAATATATTTTTGATTACCTTTTATATAATATCCGTTTTCCCTCTCTTCAACAGATACGCCAAAGTCCTTCATTACCTTGACTGTCATATCAACATAGGGCTTGCTTTCAAGCTTTGTTGTCAATACAATTTCGCTGTCGCCGTCAAGAATGGGAAGCGCCAAAAGCAATCCCGTTATGTACTGCGAACTGATATTCCCTGCAATCTCATATCTTCCGGAAGTAAGCCTTCCTTCAATTGAAAGCGGCAGCTTTCCGCTACAGGTGCACTTAACTCCATGCTCCGGCAAAAGCCTTAAATAGTCACCGATAGGTCTTTCGGGAAGTCTTCCGGAGCCTACAAAGGTTACCTGCTTTCCGAGAGCGGCTGCAACAGGGATAATAAACCTTAAGGTATTGCCGGATTCTATGCAATCAACAATATCATCGTTATTCTGCAACGAGGCTATTGCCTGACGCATAGCCTTCATATCATTAGAATCAATAATTGGAAAAACCTCTCCTCCGCCTGCAAGAAAGGAGCACACCAAGGCTCTGTGAGCAGCTGATTTTGACGGAGGAAGTGTTATCACACCTTCTAATATTGAATTTTGGATTTTGACAATACTCATAAATTTACTCCGAACAGCTTTGGTATATTCTTCGATTCAACCGGATAAATAAAGGCGTTTCCGATTTTTTCAAGCATAATAAATTTAATTCCGGTTGCTGTGCGTTTTTTGTCTGCAACCATAGCCTCAACAATTTGCTCTGTTTTATGGCTGTCTGATGTTTTTAAATTATATTTTTCAAGCAGTGATGAAATTCTGTCTGAGGTGCCTTTTTCAGTTATGCCTATTCTCTCTCCGACCTTGCTTATCATAACCATTCCGATTCCGACCGCTTCACCGTGGCTTACTGTTTCAAAATTCCATAGCTTTTCAATAGCATGTCCGCAGGTATGTCCGAAGTTAAGCAAAGCCCTTTCGCCGTGCTCTTTTTCATCATTTTCAACAATTATACGTTTAATATCAAGGCACTGATAAATTATATCATCAATGTTATCCATTAAATTTTCGTTACTTAATTTATCAAAAAGGTCGGCAGATTTAATACAACCGTATTTAATTACTTCGCCCATACCGTCTGCAAGAAAGTGCGCGCTCAATGTATTCAATACATCGGGGTCAATTATAACAAGACTCGGCTGATGAAAAGCGCCGCATAAATTTTTACCCTGCGGCAAATCTACAGCCGTTTTTCCGCCGACCGATGAATCCACCTGCGCAAGCAAGGAAGTAGGAATTTGAACAAATTTTATTCCTCTTAAATATATAGCAGCGGCAAAGCCTGCCATATCGCCGCAAACGCCGCCGCCTAAAGCGACAACTCCGTCATCTCGGGTAAGATGATTTTGAGCCATAAATTCAACCATATCAACAACGACAGAGGTTTTTTTAGAAGCCTCACCGGCGGTAAAAATATAAGTGAAAACCTCATAGCCTGCCGCCTCAAGCGAAGCCTTAACCTTCTCGCCGTAAAGAGGATACACGCAATCATCGCTGATAAGAGTAAGCTTTTTTGCAGGCAAAACCGATTTTACAAGCTCGCCTGCTTTGCCGAGCAATCCCTTTTCAATCAAAATATCATATCCGTCGTTAACATTAACGGTAAGCTTTTTCATTATCCGATTTCCTCCTTAATCTTATTACCCTTTTCCATAAGATCGTGAAGCTGTTCGCTGTCGCCGTTAATGATACAATATTTGAATTTCATCAAATTTGAAACAAGGTCATCAATTTCTCTTACAAGAGGTTCTTTGTTATCTATGAACAATTCGGTCCACATATCGGCATTAATTCTTGCAACTCTGCTTACATCTCTGTAGCTTCCCGCAGAATAGCCTGCATGCTGCGGAGCAAGCGGAGAAAGAACATATGAACAGGCAAGAACATGGGCAATTTGAGATGTAAAAGCAATCATCTCATCATGATGCTCCGGAGTGGTTACAACCGTACGCGCAAAGCCCATTTCTTCTGCAAGGCCTACAAGAGCGTCTGTTTTGCTTCTCGGCGTTTGGTCAAGAGGGGTACAGATAAACGAAGCGTTATCAAACAAATTATCAAGAGAGTTGTCATAACCGCTTACCTCACGCCCTGCCATAGGATGAGCGCCGATAAAATAAAAATCAAATTTTTCTTTTTGAAGAGCTCTGCAAATCTTTGTTTTTATACCGCACGAATCGGTAACAATGCTGTTTTTCTTGAACTTATCCTTATGCTCAATAATAAACGGAACAATTGCATCGGGATAGAAATTAACAATTGTTATATCAGCTCTCGGAATAAGCGCGTCAAGGTCTCCCGATTCATCAATAACACCGTCTTCGAGTGCTCTTTGTGTAACCGATTGAGTTCTGTTCCAGCCTAAAATATTATGCTTTGTATTCTTTTTTAGCGTCTTTGCAAGGCTGGCTCCTATAAGTCCCAGACCGACAATCAAAATATTCATAAATACACTTCCAAACATATTAAACTATTATATATAATAATATATAACTTATAATATGTCAAATAACAAAACAATAAACTTTTTAAAAAAGAAAAGGCTGCGGATAACCGCAGCCTTTCATAAAACTAATTAATCGAAATAACCATTGTTGTCATTGTAATCGAAATCGTCACCATCTTCAAGAGAGTTATCACCGTTATCTGATGGATCAGAGGTCATTACTATATCTCTTGGAGGGAGAGAATAATTACGCACTTCAATTTCTGGTCCTTCATAAATTTTTCTCATAATTATGTCTCCTTCCTTAGAATTGTACTCCTGTATGCGTTACTGCAGGTGAATAGAGAGTTGTTTGATTTCCTTTTGAATCCCTGCAGATCATATATGAGCAGTATTCCATAGGAACTGTCTTGCCTGCAAGGCTTGCAGCGTTAATCGAAATAACAAACTGATTACCCGGAGTATGCTTTGTTGATTTATATCTTGCGATACCGTTAGTACCAACATTTTCAATTGTGAGATCGGAACCGATTGCTG
>JBJEPL010000158.1:0-11245 GCA_051881215.1 Eubacterium sp.
ACTGTTTAAAGCTCATTATAACATTATAAATATATTAATGTCAAAAAAATGTTTAATTTAACCCTTGAAAAATGAATCCATTTGTGTAATAATATAGAAACGGTAACGAGGTGTGGCTCAGTTTGGTAGAGCACCACGTTCGGGACGTGGGGGCCGCAAGTTCAAATCTTGTCACCTCGACCAAAAAAAGAGCAGGGTTTTATCCCTGCTCTTTTTTTATATAAAGACCGCCGCCTTTAAGAAACGGTAGACAGTTATTTTATAAATCCTGTAAATCGGCAGAAGTAATATCATTTTCAAGATTATCCCTTGCCAAATCGTTATCAATTACCGAATAAACATCTGAAATAGGCTTTTCCCTGTTTTGCTTCGGCACAACATGGGTTGTATGATAAACCTTTTGATTCGGAGCGTGTGTGCCTGCAATAATCGGGCGGACACGCTTTTTTCCGCTTTTTGCCTTTCCCTGAATTTCAGCAACCGCCGCTTCATCATTGCGCGGCTGTGTATGAGTACGCTCGGGGCGCTTCATTCCTTGCTTTGCCATTTTTATCACCTCAAAAATAGTTTATCCTTTAAAATATGTTATATCCTTAAATTTCAGCTGAAAATTAATAATTGACATAATAAATTTGAGTTGCCATTATGTGAAAATAATTTGCAATAAAATAACCTATGATTAAAAAAGGCAAAAGAGAGGCTCTTGAAGAAACGGGAATAGAAAAAGAATTACAACTATAGGAAATATGACAGCAAAAATCCCACGAGCATAAAGCTCGCGGGATTTTTATATCTGTTGCTTTTAATACACAAGGCTTTTTATTGCTTTTATTTTGAAAGCTCTTGAGCAAGCAGGGTCAACGCTTTGATATCCTCTGCTTTAACGGTCGTTTTGATTGTTACTGTATTTTCTGCAAAGGTTATATTTTTCATCGTCTCGAATTCCGCTTTCATAGCCTTTGCGGCAGTCGGCGCCCACGAGCCGTTTTCAACAAGGGCAACTCTTCTGTTTTGGAAGGCCTTAACTTTCAGGCGGTGAATAAAATCATTCATAGGGGTGAATACTCCGCCGTCATAGCTTGATGCCATACAGAGAAGTGTGCTGTGCCTAAAGGCATCCTCAACGCACTCCGCAATATCATCTCTTGAAAGATCGGCGATTGCCACTTTCGGGCAACCCTGCTCTTCAAGGATTTCTTTCATTTTTTCTGCTGCCTGTGCTGTATTGCCGTGGATTGAAGCATAGGCTATAAACACGCCCTCGTCTTCAGGCTCATATGATGACCATATATTATAAAACTCCAAAACCTGCGAAATTGTATCTGTAAGAATAGGGCCGTGAAGCGGGCAGATTGTTTTGATATCCAAGCCCGACGCTTTTTTCAAAAGGGTTTGAACAGGCGCGCCGTATTTACCTACGATATTGAAATAATATCTTCTTGCCTCGCAGGTCCAGCCTTCGTCTGCGTCGAGAGCTCCGAATTTACCGAAAGCATCAGCTGAAAACAAAACCTTTTCACTGCTTTCGTAAGTAACCATAACCTCAGGCCAGTGCACCATGGGAGCAAGCACAAAATTAAGAGTGTGCGCTCCAAGCTCAAGAGTATCTCCCTCTTTTACAGGAATAATTCTGTCGGCATCAAGCTCAAAAAACTGCGGCATCATTGCCTTTGCCTTTGCCGAGCAAACTATTTTCATATCAGGATAAGCCTCGCATACTGCCTTTATGGCTCCCGAATGATCAGGCTCAAGATGCTGAACAATCAGATAATCAGGGATTTTTCCGTTGAGAGATGAAGAAAGGTTTGAAAGCCATTCATCAGCCTTTCTTTTGTCAACCGTGTCGATAACAGCCGTTTTTTCATCAAGGATAACATATGAATTATATGATATTCCGTTAGGAACTATATACTGACCTTCAAAAAGATCAATATCCCTGTCATTTACTCCGATATATTTAATGCTGTTTGAAATTTCTGTTTTCATAATATAACCTCCGAATTTTTTAATATATTACCACAAAGTATGGTGTTAATCAACAAAAATAAGCATATTACAACCATTTACGCAGAGCAAAAATCTAACATCGGAGGTTAAAGCGTTTTTATTCTGCCGAAACAGCTCCGCCGTTATTTGATGAAGCATAACCGATCCAGGTTGTACCTACATTGAGGTTTATTTCCTTGCCGTCACTGCCTTTAATAACGAGCAATCCGTTTTCAACAGACCATGTGATATCGGCAACAGTACCGTCGCTTGCAAGCTTGCCTTTTCCGCCTGAAAGCTTGTAGTTACAGTAAATCTCTGCCGAACCGCTGTTTTTGTAGTTCTCTTTTGTAATATATTCTGTTTCATCAAAAAGAATAAGAAGATTTTTTCTTGTAACATCTGTGTTGTAATCACTGCAGTGATACATTTTATCGTCACTGTTATAGGTCCAATCTCTTGTAGAAGTCCTGCTTGAGAAGGTAAGAGCAAGAGAATTGCAGGCGGTATTGCCTACCTCCTTATCCTCCTCGTTAAAGCCGAATTTTGTATAGCTCTTTTCATCAGCAGTTAATCTAAAGCCTTCTTCTTTAAGGGCGTCTTCAATTTTGTCGCCGTAAAGAACGCCTGTATGCTCCGATGATACATCCCTTGAGCTGTCACGACCGAAGAGAGCAACGCTTCCGGTGTATGTCATCTGATTAATGTGGTCAACCTCGTCAACTCTGAACACGGTATTGGCTCCGATATAAGCGGTGCCTTTCTTTGTTTGGCTTTGTCCCCAATGAAGAAAGATAGCGTCAAACAATTCCGAGAATTTAATGTAAGGCGGTCTTGCGCTTCTCATAGGGCCTATTTGTGACGGAACAGCCGTATAATCGGCATACATCCAGAGCATTCTGGTTTCTCCGCCTTCAACCTCGCCCTCAACAATAATATCGGGCGGATTTTTTGAATCGTCAATTCCCCACTGCGGTCTTGCGGCTGCGGAATTCTCAACAACGCATGCTATAGGCCTTTTTCCGACAGCAGATTCTGCAAAATCGGATTCCCCTGTAAGAGGGTTTGCTTTGTTAACAGGAGCCTCGGTAACCTCGGCTGTTGTTTGAGAAGTGCTTGGTTGGGTTGTTTCGTTTTCTTTATTTTTCCCTTTAGAAGCAAATACTGCTACTGCTGCAATAATTGCAACAACAAGAACGGCAACAATTGCTATGATTATAATTTTTTTGTTGTTTTTCTTCATTGGTGGCTCCTTTTTAGGCTTTTTATTTTCTATGGGCTCTTTATGCGAAAGCGACGGTGTGTTGAATTGCTCAACAACGCGGTTTGCCTCTTCACGGTTAAGCTTTTTCTGCGGTTGAGGCTTTTCGTCTTTTTCCTCCTTATTACCCATATTTTTTATTTCTTTTAAAATTTTATCGAGTTCTTCAGAATCCGGCATAACATCTCCTCCTGTTTTATATTCTATCATATATTGGTTATCATTTCACTATATTTTTTAAAATTTTAAATTTTATTGATTTAAAGCATAGTATGTAGTAAAATATTAAAGATATAACTTTTAGGAGATGTCTGAATATGGCGCAAACAGTTCCGATGATAGTAACAAATTCAAATATTCTTGTTAAAGATAAAGAAAGCGATGAATTTAAGACATTTTCTATGCCGGGAATGAATCCTGTTGCCAATATACCTTTTTATCATCAGTTTGCAGAAAAAATTGCCGAGGGGCAGTATTATTTTAAAGAATTTATGAAGGGTATATACGGAAAAAAGCTTTCAAAATATATTTTTGCAATAATTGTTCCCGATGATACAAGCAAGCTTGAGTCAATTTTTATCAATGAATTTTTTGTAAATTCAGGCGCGTGCAAGGCTGTTGCCCAAACAACCATGGCGCAGACGCTTTCTAAATTCGACAACGGATATATTTCCGTATCAAAATCATCGAGAAATGTTATTCTTGAATATGTTAAAAATCAGCAGGTGCTTGTAAGTAAGATTTACAACAGCTCTGATTGCGACCCTCAACAAGTTATGAACGATGCAAAAAAGCTTCATATTGATATTGAATATAAAGATGTGCCTGTTTATGTGAATAATTTTGACCTGAATATGGACGAGTATTTTGAAATGGGAGAAGTAATTTCTCCGAAACAGTTTATGGAAAAAATAGCAGTAATTGATGTTGAGAAGCTGTAAATAAATAACTCACCTCTGCAAAAGATAATTGCAGGGGTGATTTTTATGAAAAAAAATAAAAAGAATAATAAAGACAATAAGCAGATAATTGACCTTACTTCCTACCTCAGTCCCGAAATGGTAAACTCTGATGTGAACGGAAGCTATACGGGAATACCTGCGGATATGTATTATAATGATGAGCTTGATGAGCTGCCTGTTCAGGATGCCGACGATTTATAAAAATAAGCGGTAAATATAATTAATGCCGGAGAGCAAAAACCTTTAATCTTTGCTTTTCCGGCATTTTTCTATTTCTTTTTAAATTTATCAAAAAAGCCTTCTTTTCCTTGATTTTTAGGAGAAACATATGTCTTGTCAAACTCCTTAAGAAGCTCTTTTTGCTCGTGTGTAACATTTTTAGGAATGTCAACAATAATTTTTACATACTGCTCGCCCTTGCCCATACCGTTTAGGCGCTGAATGCCCTTGTTTTTAAGAGTAAATATCTCGCCCGGCTGAGTTCCGGCAGGAATATTAAGCTTAACATCACCCTCAAGAGTAGGTACCGTCAGCTCTGCGCCGAGCGTTGCCTGAACGATTGAAATATGCTGATCAAACCAAACATCATAGCCCTCTCGTCTGAAATGAGGATGCTTTTTTATGTTGATTACAACCTTAAGGTCACCGCTCGGACCACCGTTTGAGCCGGCATTTCCGTAGCCTCTGACATTAACAACCTGATTGTTGTCAATACCGGCAGGTATGTTAACATCAATCTTTTTCCTTGTTCTGACCTTTCCCTTTCCGTTACATTTATGGCAAGGGGTGGTTATAATTTTACCTGTACCGCCGCAGCGTGAGCAGGTTCTTTGAGTGCTCATAACGCCAAGAGGAGTTCTCTGCTGAATATTGATTACGCCGCGTCCCTGACAATCAGGGCAGGTTGTGGGACTTGTACCCTTTGCCGCACCTGTACCTCCGCATTCACTGCAGTCCATAACGCGCATCGTTTCAACAGTTTTTTTACAGCCTTTAGCCGCCTCCTCAAATGTAAGGGTAACCGCAGCCTGTGTATCTCTTCCTCTTGTCGGCGCGTTGGGATTTCTTCCTCCGCCGCCAAAGCCTCCTCCGAAGAAGGAGGAAAAAATATCGCCGAGGTCTATATCGCCGTCAAAGCCGAAGCCGCCACCACCGTAGCCTCCCTGGCCTGCACCGAAGTTAGGATCAACGCCGGCAAAGCCGAACTGATCGTAGCGTGCCTTTTTTTCAGGGTCTGATAAAACCTCATATGCTTCATTGCATTCCTTGAATTTTGCTTCTGCTTCGGGGTTATCGGGATTTAAATCAGGATGATATTTTTTAGCCGTTTTTCTGTATGCTTTTTTTATTTCATCATCGCTTGCACCCTTGTTTACACCGAGTACCTCGTAGTAATCTCTTTTATTGTCAGGCATATTCTGCCCCCTATCTGTCTGTATTCATCAAAAACAAGCGAGAAAAGCTCTCGCTTGTTTTGTTTAAGATTATATTATCAGTTATCGTCAACCTCTGTGTAATCTGCATCGGTGTAGCCGTTATCTGAACCGCCTGCAGCAGCATTAGGGTCAAAGCCTGCTCCGGCATTAGGATTTGCACCTGCAGCCTGCGCTGCTTCATAAAGCTTCTGTGAAACCTCATAGAACTTATTGGTGAGATCCTCCTGAGCTGACTTGATTTCATCAAGGTTGTCGCCCTTAAGAGCTTCTTTAAGTGTATTTACCTTTGTTTCAAGAGCTGATTTATCGTCGGCAGAGAATTTATCGCCGTCCTCTGAAAGCATTTTTTCTGTCTGATAAACCATCTGGTCGGCATTGTTTCTTAAATCAACTGCTTCTCTCTTTTTCTTATCCTCTTCTGCAAACTGCTCTGCTTCCTTAACAGCCTTATCAATATCTTCCTTGCTCATATTTGAAGAAGCTGTAATGGAAATCTGCTGTTCCTTACCTGTTCCGAGATCCTTTGCTGATACATGAACGATACCGTTTGCATCAATATCAAAGGTTACTTCGATTTGAGGAACACCTCTTCTTGCAGGAAGAATTCCGTCAAGATGGAACATACCGAGAGTCTTGTTATCCTTTGCAAATTCTCTTTCACCCTGAAGCACATGAACCTCAACAGAGGTCTGATTATCAGCGGCGGTTGAGAAAATCTGGCTCTTTTTGGTAGGAATTGTTGTATTTCTTTCAATGATTACGGTGTTGATACCGCCCATTGTTTCGATACCGAGTGAAAGAGGAGTAACATCAAGAAGAAGAAGTCCCTTAACATCTCCGCCGAGTACACCGCCCTGAAGAGCAGCGCCCATAGCAACACATTCATCAGGGTTGATACCCTTGAAAGGCTCTTTTCCGCTGAATTTCTGAATAGCCTCCTGAACGGCAGGAATTCTTGTTGAACCGCCGACAAGGAGAATTTTATCAATTTCATTCATTGAAAGACCCGAGTCGCTCATAGCCTGACGAACAGGACCCATTGTTGCTTCAACAAGGTCAGCTGTCATTTCGTTGAACTTTGCTCTTGAAAGAGTAGCCTCAAAATGTTTAGGGCCTGTTGCATCGGCAGTAATGAAAGGAAGTGAAATCTGGGCAGTTGTCATACCTGAAAGGTCAATCTTTGCCTTTTCTGCGGCTTCCTTAACTCTCTGCATAGCCATTTTATCGTTTGAAAGGTCAATGCCGTTATCTCTCTTGAATTCAGCAACGATCCAATCCATAATTTTCTTATCAAAATCATCGCCGCCCAAACGGTTGTTACCTGCTGTTGCAAGCACCTCCTGAACGCCGTCGCCCATTTCAATGATTGATACATCGAAGGTACCACCGCCGAGGTCGTATACCATAACCTTTTGGTCTTCCTCCTTATCAATACCGAAAGCAAGAGCAGCAGCAGTAGGCTCGTTGATAATTCTCTTTACCTCAAGACCGGCAATTTTACCTGCGTCTTTGGTTGCCTGACGCTGTGCGTCTGTGAAATATGCAGGAACTGTGATAACAGCCTCTGTTACCTTCTCACCGAGATAAGCTTCGGCGTCAGCCTTAAGCTTTTGAAGAATGATAGCGGAAATCTCCTGCGGAGTATAAGCCTTATCATCGATGCTTACCTTGTAGTCAGAGCCCATATGCCTTTTGATAGAAGAAATTGTTCTGTCAGGGTTTGTGATAGCCTGGCGCTTTGCAACATTACCTACCATTCTTTCGCCGTCTTTTGAGAAAGCAACTACCGAAGGAGTTGTTCTTGCACCTTCCGCATTGGCGATTACTACAGATTCACCGCCCTCGATAACGCTTACACAGCTGTTTGTTGTACCTAAATCAATACCAATAATCTTTGACATAATAATTGTCCTCCTTATAAATTAGTTAGCCGTTTTAACCATTGCAGGTCTTACGACTTTATCGTTTATTTTATAGCCTTTTTGAAATACATCGGTGATTACATTCGACTCAAGATTTTCATCTTCAATATGCATTACCGCATTATGAAAGTTAGGGTCAAATTGTTCGCCTCTTTCACCGTAGGCTGTTACGCCGAGCTTTTCAAGCGATGCCATAAGACCGTCATAGGTCATCTGAACACCTTTTTTTAATCCCTCGTAATCCTCCTGCTCGTTTGCCAGTGCTCTTTCGAGATTATCAACAACGGACAGGATTTGCTCAACGGCTTTCGCCGTAGCGAAGGTAAAGCTTTCATTTTTTTCTTTTTCGGAGCGTTTGCGGAAATTAGCGTATTCGGCAGTTACTCTTAACAGCTGATCCTTTGTATCCGCCAGCTCTTTTTCGAGGGGATTTACCTCCTCTTCCTTCTTTTCCTTTTCCTCTGTCACTTCCTGCGTAGCTTTTTCTTCTTTGCTTTCATCCTTCTTTTTGCTCATACCGTACCTCCTTTTGAGAGTAATTTATCAACTGTATTGATTATATATCTGACTCTCGGAATAATCGTTTTATAATCAATTCTCATTGAGCCGATTATTCCGAGGGTGGCTTTTTGATTGTTTCCGTAGGTATATTTTGAAATAACCGTGGAAGTGTTTTTCATTTCGTAAATAGGATTTTCGTCGCCGATGAAAAGGGCGCTTGATTTATTTGAGGCTGTAAACTCCTTCATAAGCTCAACAAGCTGCTCGCGCCCTGCCAAAAACGATAAAAGCCTGTAAACATCGGAGCCAAGCTCCTTATGCGAAAGGAGATTTGTTTCGCCCTCAAGCATAAATTTTGTTTTAGACGCCTCGGAGCAAAGCGAGCACAGAGAGGTTAAAACAGGAAGCAGGTCAAATATTCTTTCGCTTGCTGTTACGGCTGATGTTTGTATCAGTGCAAGATTAACCTCTGACAACGGAGTGCCGATGAAATACTTATTCATAATGTTATAAAATATATATCTGAATTCATCGTCAACCGGACACGGCATATTAATCAGCGAGGATTTTATTTTACTTCCGACGGTAAGCATAACGAGCATAGCCTTTGAATTACCCGCAGGAATAAGGTCTATTCCCTGAATACAGTCAAACGGATCTTCAAGAGTGCAGTAAAAGCTTGCGCAGTGCGTATATTCGCTTAAAAGCTTTGACGCATCTGCCAAAAGCCTTTCGGGGTCGCCGGCATTTATTGAAAGATACTCATTAATTTTTTCTTTTTCGTAATCGGAAGGCTCCTGCGGCTGCATAAGGCAGTCAACATAATATCTGTAAGAAGCCTTACTCGGAACACGGCCGCCGCTTGTATGCCTCTGTTCAAGAAAGCCGAGCTCGGAGAGATATGCCATCTCGTTTCTTATAGTTGCGCTTGATATGGAATAAGGAAGAAGCTGACATAAGGTTTTTGAGCCCATAGGCTCGCCGGTACGAAGATAATGCTCAATAATCAAATTGAGTATTGCGGTACGCCTTTCGCTTATCATCCTTTCCACACCTCTTTCACTGTTAGCACTCTTAACTCTTGAGTGCTAATCTATTAATAATATTATATCCAACTTGCTATTTTGTCAATAGTTTTTTCTGAAAAATAATAAAAATTCATTATTTGTTAAAATAATGCAAAAACGAGCCGGCATTTAACCGGCTCGCTTATGATTAATATATTATTTTTTTAACAATGGATTGTTATTCGGATTCATTATTTTATTGTCGCTCTTGGCAAATTCAAGAACCGTAAAGCAGTTCTTTTCTTTAAGCTCAAAATAATTCTCTTCAACCTTATATGACGGCTGCGGCTTTTCAGGTTCAACCTCTTCAGGCTCATTATATGTGTATATATAGCCGTAAAAAGCCTGTCCGTAATGATAGCTCATATTTGTATAGGTTTTAGTGTTAAAATAATTGCCACCCCAATGCGACTCTGAAATTGTAACGGCTCCGTTGTCGCTGATTTCTTCGACAACCGCTACATGGTTTGACCAGCAGGCAACTGCGCCGAGCTTCGGCTCACTGCCGTATTCATAATAGCCGTTTCTTTTATTGATGAACCACCATTCGCCTGCATTGCCGCGGCTGATTTTCGGTGCTTCACCGTTTAGCTCGTAAATTCTTCCGTAGGCATATGCTACACAGTTTGGCATACCGTAGCCTGTTTGCGCATAAGCATTAAGCTCACGGGTGTAATATGCTTCACCCTGCGGAGCTGAAAGCCTCGGCTCATATTCACTTGCAAATGCTGTTGTAGGGAAAACTGAAAAAATGATAAGGACGAATAGCGCAGTAATAATGCTGTTTTTTAATATCTTTGTCATAAAAATCTCCTTTCCTCAACATCGCCTCACATTTTAACATACAAAATAATTGGTAATCTATGGGAAAGTGTCACAACGATTTTGTAACTTTTTTGTCACTTTTGTAACTTATAAACAAAATTTAATAATTTCTCTTGACAAAATCGACGCTTTTTATGGACATAAGTCTTATAAACAACAAAACCCCTGCCGATATAATCAACAGGGATTGGTCATATTATATAATTTATATATTATAACATTATATTATGTATGTTATATTCTTGCTACTCCGTCATCAACAGCGGCCTTTGCTACTGCCTTGGCAACGGTATCTTTAATTCTTTCGTCAAAAGCATACGGAAGAATGTAATCGGGGGTCAGCTTATCATCGTCAACAAGAGAAGCGATGGCATAAGCCGCGGCAATTTTCATATTTTCGGTAATAGCACTTGCCCTTACATCTAACGCACCGCGGAAAATTCCCGGAAACGCAACAACATTATTAATCTGATTAGGGAAATCGGATCTGCCTGTTCCCACAATTTTTGCGCCTGCCGCTTTAGCCTCATCCGGCATAATTTCAGGCGTAGGGTTTGCCATTGCAAGAACAATCGGGTCAGGATTCATTGTCTTAATCATATCCTGTGTAAGTACGCCGGGAGCGGAAACACCGATAAAGATATCTGTCCCTTTAACTGCGTCAACAAGAGAGCCTTTTGTCATCTCTTTGTTTGTAACTTTAGCAATAGCTTCCTTTGACGGATTAAGATTTTCTCTGCCGTCGTAAATTGCGCCTGTTCTGTCACAAAGAATTACATCGCGAAGCCCTAAAGTCATAAGAAGCTTTGCAATAGCAATGCCTGCGGCACCCGAGCCGTTGATTACGGCTTTACAGTCTGAAAGGGCTTTGCCTGTAAGCTTTGTTGCGTTAATAAGAGCTGCCGATACAACAACCGCTGTGCCGTGCTGGTCATCGTGAAAAATCGGGATATCGCATCTCTGCTTAAGCTTCTCCTCGATTTCAAAGCAACGGGGAGCGGCAATATCCTCAAGATTAATTCCGCCGAAGGAGCCGCTGATATTGTAAACGGTTTCAACAAATTTATCAACATTTTTTGTGCGAACGCAAAGAGGAAAAGCGTCAACATCTCCGAATTCCTTAAAGAGTACGCATTTACCCTCCATAACAGGCATACCTGCTTCGGGGCCTATATCGCCCAAACCGAGAACAGCCGTACCGTCTGTTATAACAGCAACCATATTCCAGCGTCTTGTTAATTCCCAGCTTTTATTATAATCCTTTTGAATTTCAAGGCAAGGCTCT
>JBJEPL010000159.1:0-3236 GCA_051881215.1 Eubacterium sp.
TAAAAATTAAAAAGGTTACAAATTGTTAAAAAGAAATTGCAGTTTTCTAACCTTTTTACAAAAAAACGGTTTAGCACGCTAAATCGTTAAAAAATATAACCACAAGATGTAGTGCAAAAATTGGATTAACGCCAAAAGAAAATTTGTTTGATTGTGCATTTTGCACAAAATTAACTCTTCAAATTTATTGACACATTATGCACTTGTGACTATAATGACTAACGCTCGGGGAAATACTAACGGTAAAGGCAGAATATATTGCTTCTGCTTGGTGAGATTTTCAAATAATAATTATGACAATCTCATTAATATTAGGAACTATTGTTTCACGACCTGAAACCCTAATATTTTCCGGATAACAAAGGAGATTAAGATGATAAACCAATCAGGTGCTGTCGGCTTTAAGGGCATCAGCCGTGCGGTCGTAACAGCAGTAATCGCATTTATCGTCGCTATCATAGTTTTCGCAACCACAGCGTTCGCTGATCTTGCATCGGAGTACAAGGTTGAGATTGCCGTTGATAACAACAAATTTGTGATTACAACTAATGAGACGGAACCAATCGAAATCCTGTCACAGGCAAATGTAATTCTTGCCGAAAGTGACAAGCTTGACATCAGTGCTTTTCGTTCAGGCGAAGGCGGAACAATTAAGGTTGATAAGCTTAACAAAATCAATGTTAAGTTCGACGGAGTTATAAGCACATACGATGTCTACGGTGATACAGTAGGCGAGGCGTTCAACGAACTCGGAATTACCGTAAACAGCAACGACAAAACAAATTATGCGCTCACCGACAATGTAACAGACGGTATGGTAATTGAGATTAAATCGGCAATGTCCGTATCTCTTAAGGCAGACGGTGAAAAAACTAAATATGCAATTTATCAGGGAACGGTTGCAGACCTGCTTAAGCTTGCGCAGATTGAGCTTGGAGATGAGGATTATACAAAGCCGTCTCTTGATACAGAGCTTAAGGCAAATATGAGCGTTGAGGTTTTCCGCGTTGAATATAAGGAGAAGACCGAAACAGAACAAACCGCCTTCAAGACAACACAGAAAAAAGACAGCAGTCTTGCGCAGGGTACCGAAAAGGTAACAAAGAAGGGCGTTAACGGCGAGGACGAGGTAACATACAAGGTTAAGTATGTTAACGGAAAAGAGGAGAGCAGGCAGGAGCTTTCCCGTAAAACAATAAAAGAGCCTGTCAATCAGATTGTAACAGTCGGTACTAAAAAGACATCGGGCGCCGAGGTAAAATCGAACGGCGTTCAGTCCAAAAACGGCTATTCGGTAGGTCAGCAGATTAAGGGCAAATATACCCATTATTGTGCTTGCGGAGTGTGCGGCTCGGGTTCGGGCGTAACAGCCAGCGGTAAAAAGGTATACAACGGTATGGCAAACCCTTATTATATTGCATGCAACTGGCTTCCTTTGGGCTCGGTTGTAAATGTTGACGGAACTAATTACACCGTAGTAGACCGCGGTGGCTCCGGACTTTCAACAGTAGGTAGAATTGACATCTTTACCCCCGAAGGTCATCAGGCCTGCTACAGATACGGAACAGGAAGCTGCAACCTTACAATCGTAAGACTCGGCTGGTAATAAAACTTAATATGAAAAATAAAACCCCTTTGATTTCTCAAAATCAAAGGGGTTTAATGTTTGTCCATATTTGATAAGGCATAATCAATACATTGAACAATAAGTTCATTTCGGCTGATGTCACTTAATCCGGCGATTTTATCTATTTGTTCTAAAAGTGTTGCTTCAATTCTTATTGAAATAACTTCTTTTTCGGTCTTTTTTGGCTTGAATTTATCCATAATTCCACCTCTTGACATATTGTATCACGAATGATAATATAAATATGTATTTGAAATAGTATTCTATAATAGAATACAAAACAGGAGGAACTAAAATGAAAAAATTTATAAGTTTATTATTATCAGTTGTGATGCTTTTTAGTATTACAGCAGGGATTGATTTGTCAGCATATGCGGCAGGAAACTCAATTGCAACAGCGACAAACATTTCTCTTGCCACATCCTACAGTGGATATATTACAGAGACGAATGAAAAGGATGTTTACAAATTCACATTGTCGACATCAGGAAGAATTGCAATTTCTTTAACAGCCTATGTGCAGACGCTTTCATTTTATGTATACAATATAGACGGTGAAACTGTTTGGGATAATACATATGTTTATTGGAACGACAACACACAACAAATTTCTTTGACTCCGAGTATTGACTTAACAAGTGGAACATATTATTTTGCAATAGTAAGGTCATATCCTGATAGAACGGGAAGTTACTCTTTCAAAATTTCATTTTCAAGTGCCGGTGAGAGTTTCAAAGAAACAAAAAGCGGAACCAATAATTCGGTTGCATCGGCAAGTTCAATTGCATTAGGGAACAGCTATAAAGGACAGCTTGCATTAAATGATGAAAGGGATGTATATAAATTTACATTGTCGACATCAGGAAGAATTGCAATTTCTTTAACAGCCTATGTGCAAACGCTTTCATTTTATATATACAATATAGACGGTGAAACTGTTTGGGATAATACATATGTTTATTGGAACGACAACACACAACAAATTTCTTTGACTCCGAGTATTGACTTAACAAGTGGAACATATTATTTTGCAATAGTAAGGTCATATCCTGATAGAACGGGAAGTTACTCTTTCAAAATTTCATTTTCAAGTGCCGGTGAGAGTTTCAAAGAAACAAAAAGCGGAACCAATAATTCGGTTGCATCGGCAAGTTCAATTGCATTAGGGAACAGCTATAAAGGACAGCTTGCATTAAATGATGAAAGAGATCTATATAAATTCAGTTTGAATAGCTCGACGAAAATCAAAATTTCTTTAACTGCATACATACAAACTCTTTCATTTTATATTTATGATTTAAATGGTAATACCATATGGGACTCAACATATCAGTATTGGGATGACAATACGCATAAAATTGTGTTAAGCACAACTCTTGATTTATCTGGTGGAACATATTATTTTGCAATAGTAAGAGCATATGGCGACAGAACGGGAAATTACAATTTTAATGTTGATCGAGTTATTACTGTTTCAAAGCCAAGCAGCTTAAAGGTCTCAAGCCGGAAAACAACAAGCCTTAAGCTCTCTTGGGGAAAGGTTTCGGGAGTAAGCGGCTATGAGCTTCAGCAGTACAAGAGCAATAAGTGGACAACAATAAAAACAACA
>JBJEPL010000160.1:0-11203 GCA_051881215.1 Eubacterium sp.
TAATTGATTTGAAATTATCAATGAGCTCAATTTTACCTATGAAATCAAGAATACCTGAACATTGCTTTTCTGTAAGAATTCCATGCGTGCAGGCATATAGCTTTTCTCTCATATCCTCCCAAGAGAATGGATTTGCGGCATCTCCTTTCGGGATAAGCACTTCATAGGTGTATTCCTTTTTGCCGGTAAGGCGAACGGTTGCTCTTGAGCCGCGGATTCCTTTTTCCGTGTGCTCCAATGACTGATCCTCGATTAAGGTGATTTTCTTTACCAATGAACGAATGTCATCGTCAACATTATCAATAGATAAGCAGTCTAAAGTGAATTTGCCCTTGAGTAAAGCGGTTGCAAGCGAATAATGAATTGAGAATTTGGAATCGTCGGAGGTTTTTGGAAGAATAATCTGACCGGCTATCTGAATGGCATTTTTATAAATGCTCACATCAATGGCTTCAATGTCCTTTTCATTGATTGCCTTGAAATCTTCAATTATTCTTTTTCTGATATTTAAAACACATTCAATACCGCAGTGCGTATGACGGCAGGACGGATATGGCTTTAAATAGCTTTCGCAGATGGTGAATTTTTCACCGAGTCCGTCTGTTATCATACTTTCATTGACTTCATCTGACATAGCGTGGAACCAGCCCTTTTTACTCTCCAAGGGATAAACGCAGCTGTCTATTCCTTTAGCCGCAAGTGTTGCCGAAACAATACCTGTACGGGCGGCATTCGCCGGATTAATCGGTTTGCATGCCTGTCCGCTTTCGGCAATGATAATCAATCCGCTTGCCTGAATTGATGCCAGCGCCATTGAATTGTAAATGCCCTTTGAATCCAATTTCATTAATTTTGCCGCTGTTGCGGCACAGGCAATGGCTCCCGCCGTTCCCGTAGAATGAAAGCCTCTGTGAACCAGTCCGGGCTGAACTGCAGCGGCAACTCTGTTATAAATTTCATAGCCGCAGTTGATAGCGGTTAATAATTCCCTGCCTGTTGTATCTATAATTTCAGCCATTGCAAAGGCGGTTGACATAACATGCGCGCCAACATGACCCATAGCCTTGCGGTTTCCGTCGTCCATATCGGCGCCGTGAGCGTATACCGCATTCAGATACGCCGCGTTGCTGACAGGTAATTTTTCATTTGAAAGCAATACCGACGCTTCGCTTTTACCGCCCATATCAAATAACATTTCTTCAACGGCTTTGTTGAATTTTTTGTTAATCTTCATTCCGGCAAAGCAGGCGGCATAATAATCGGTAATATACATTTTTGTCGTTTCAATTGCTTCATCAGGCAAATCATCATATTTTAAATCCGCAACAAATTTGCTGAGTATTTCGGTAGCATGAATCATAAATTTTTATCCCCTTCAGCTTTATAATCGGTAAAATCGGGCAGTAAGTCGTGACGCATAATATCGTTTGAATTTTCATCCAATACTTTTAAATTGTCGCGGGCAATACAATGCTTTTTATTGAAATCTTCAAATGTATCTGCCTGAATAACAAATCCGGCAATACGGTCGCCGCTGTTATTGATGGAATCAAATTCGGCTCCCTTCCATTTGAATACGCAGTATTCGCTTAAAATTCCCTGATTTTTTAATTCCTCAAAGCCCTCAAGACGATCGTAAAAGCCGGGCTTGCAGTAAATAAATTCGTTAGCTATATATTTGCTTTCGGGAGCCTTTTTGTCAACATGCGGCTTCAACCCGAGAGTTAAATCGACAACAGCCTTTATCACATCAAATCCGCTGATTTTTTCTATCAGGCGGTATTTAAGGCCGCCGCCTGTTCTTGCGCTGAATTCAAGAACATAAACCTTTTTGCCGTCGGTAATCATCTGAATAAGCATAGGGGAATTAACAAGACCGAAAGCGTCTGCAATTTGCTGGGCAATAATCTCAACCTGCTTATATATTTCATCATTAATTGCGGCAGGGTATACCGTTCTGAAAATTACAAATTTGTCCTTTTCGGCAATTTTTTCATTGTTTGAAAGAACTAAAAGATGCGCTTTTCCGTTTTCAACATAGACATCAGCGGTTAATTCGGCTCCCTCAATATATTCTTCAACGATTGCAGTATCTGTTCTGCTCATTTGAACAGCGTCATTGAAATATGTATGAAGCTCATCCGGGTTTTCTACTCTTCTTACTCCCTTTGAGCTGTTGCAGTCAACAGGCTTTACGATAAGCGGATATCTCATATCCTTTATCTTATCGGTATCAAGCTCGCCCATAATCTCATATTTGGCAGTAGAAATATCGTTTTCTTTAAATACCTGCTTCATATACGCTTTATTTGTAACATTCATTGCTGTTTCATAATCAATATAACAAGGCAGTCCCAATTCATCGGAAACCTTGGCAACTGTTAAAAGCGCCTGATCCGTGCAGGCAGTTATCAGAAAATCAACATTTTCTTTTTTTGCAACATCGGTAATTGCTTCAACATCAAGAGTTGATACGCGGTAAAACTTGTCTGCATAATCCTTTGCAACGGGCTTTTCATAATAGTCCGCCAAAACTGTTACGATATTTCTGCGTCTTAACTCCTGAAGTAAGGCAATTTGAGGAAATCCTCCTGCCAATACGAGTGCTTTCATTTTTAACTCCTTTATACTTAATAATATATTACTTTATCGCTTTCAGACCACACAAGCTGACCGTTGTCATACACCTTAACATAGTCAATAATGAAATCGTACGGCAGCGTATTTTTCTTGTTGGTGATAATTCCGTTGCCGAGCCAGAAGGTGTGATTCGGCTTCGGCTTTCCGTTTTTATCGGCGGCGCCGTTAATCTCTGTACTCATTTCAAGTGATGTAGGGCAATGGCTGATGTGGTTAGGATTTGTGATATGCCATATCAGCTTGTTATCGTAATAAAATTTCAGTTCGTCTTTTTTCCAGTCAACAGCAAAGGTGTGAAAGCCGTCATAAAGATTTTTAACCTTTCTGCTTTTCATTTTCTGACCGCGGTAAGCGTCCCAATGCAGTGTTGTCTGAAGCCTGTATGGCTTTGCATTTTCAAAAATATCAATTTCGCACCCGTCCTGTGCCTTTAAGGTTTTGTTGTCTATATCATCTAAATCCGGCATAAGCCAAAATGCAGACCATGCACCTCTGATATTTTCAATTTTACAGCGTATTTCATAATAACCGTATGTACTGCGCTTATTTCTCCAATGCAAATCACCGGTATAAAATCCGGACTTATCGCCCTTTTCTTTATATTCGGTTCTGATTATAAGCTTTTCGTTTTCAATAAAAATCTGTTCCGGAGACCAATAGCCGCCCTTTCTGGGACCGTCTGAAAAGAGCCAGAAGTTTCTGTCAAGCGGTTGCTTAAAATCTTCAGACCATGCAAGCTTATAGCTTTCGGGAAGCTTAAATATTTCAGGTTCTTTACTCATAATTACTCCTCCTTATAAATTGGGGTATAAGCTATATCTGATACCATTTGATTTCGTTTGCTTCTAAATGAAGGTCAAAGCTGCTGCCGTCGCCTGTGTAAACAGTTGTGTCCTGCGGCTCGTAGGTATTGTTAACAACGCAGTATTTTTCGTTTTTAACATATGCGTGAACCTCAACATTATAGTTTGTTGAATACCAAAGATAAAGCTCGTCTTCGGCAGATGCAGACCAAAGCACCGCACGATAAAGCACACGGCTGTTTTTAAAGCTGTACGGAAGTCCGCTGATATATACGCCCCTACCTTTACCGAACGATTTAACCGCCATTTGAACTTCTGCTTCATTTCTAACCTGGAACGGAAGAGGAGTGCAGTTTTGAATAAGCACCTCTGCTCCGTTAAGGGCAACAATATTCTTTTTACCCTCGCCGAAATCAACTTCTCCCTCTGCGTCGGCAAGAATGAAATGATCCCTGTGCTCCTCGGTGTTATATCTGTCGGTATTGAGGGCAAAGCCGTTTTCCTTCTCAACACCGAGAACATCGTCAAGCTGGAAGAATTTTCCCTGCCACTGATGAGCCGCAGGCTCGCCGATTCCTATGAAGCCGCCGCCGTTATAAACAAATTCCTTAACAGCCGTAATAATTTCTTCGTCAATCCAGTTTTCACCGCCTGATTGCGCTGTATCGGCGTCACCGATATTTATTATTACATCAAAGCTCTTTAACAAATCCTTGTTTTCACGGATATCGTCAAAGCTGATAAACGACACATCAAACGGTGCGCCGCTGAGCGCTTCAATAACACCGAAATATGAATAATTCTGTCTGTAATAAAGGCCGTGATGCACCATATGGTTGCCCCACGAACGCATCTTGCCCCAGCAGTTTAAAACAGCAACCTTTTTCACGCAGTAAGGTGTTGTACCCTGAATATTATCGTAAAGAGTACGGAATTCCTGACAAACCTCTTTGATATACTCAACAAAGTCAGGAAACTTAAGAGCAAGCTTAAGATATCCGCCGTAACCGATTCTTTGAATAGGGCTTCTGAGAATTGCACGCCTTGCCGTTACCCAGTTAACCTTTGCCTCTTTAACGGGGTCTCCGCCCTCGTAGAAGGTGTCAGGGAAGAAGTACGGGAGAAATCTGCCTTCTGTGTATTTTACATTTTTGATATCACTGAAAAGTCTTAATGTTGCGCCGTTTCCAACGCTTCCTACAACAGCGTCTAATCCGATAGATGCAAATTCGTCCATAAACGGCTCCATACCGATCCAGTGGTCGCCCATAAACATCATAGCTTCCTTGCCGTATTCGTGAACGATATCTACCATTTCTTTAGAAAGCTTTGCAACCTCTCTTCTCTGAAATGCCTGAAAATCCCTAAACTCCTTTGACGGAATTCTGTATGTATTGTTCATATATCCCTGATCAATAATGTATTCAGGGCGGAAGGGATAGCCGACTTCCTTTTCAAACTGATCTAAAATATATGGGCTTACAGATGCCGAATATCCGAACCAATCAACATATTTTTCTCTTGCAAGCTCGTCAAAAACCAAAGTAAACTGATGGAAAAATGTTGTAAATCTTACAACATCAACATATTCGTGCGTATCAAGAAAACGGCGCAGACGATTGAGCGAATGAGCTCTCGTTTTAGGCTGACGAACATCAAAGGTTATTTGCGGTTCAACATCCTTCCATTCGTTTACAACGGCATTATACATATGTACCGGGTCCCACATAATGTAAGCAAGAAAGCTTACCGTATACTCGTGGAAAGGCTTTGCACAAGAAATAACAACATTACCGCCTTCTTCATCATATAACCATAAGTCAGTTGCTACAGCTTCGCCTGTTGTGCGGTCGATTACCTCCCACCATCTTTTAATATCGTCGCGTGTGTTAACCTTGAGCATATCGGGGTAAAGATGGTCCATCAAATGAATTTCAAGCTTATCCTCAACTGCTGTATGGAAAGATGTCATAATATACATCTGCTGAATTTCATCGGGATTTGCCTTTGCCCATTCATTATCCTTTCTTGTTGTGTAGTAGGTGGCGTAAATTTTA
The DNA here is from genome assembly GCA_051881215.1 of Eubacterium sp. Classification (GTDB taxonomy): domain Bacteria; phylum Bacillota; class Clostridia; order Oscillospirales; family Acutalibacteraceae; genus Eubacterium_R. The sequence continues at coordinate 5,501 of JBJEPL010000160.1, forward strand.
GCTCCTGTATCCTTAAGCTCCTGGGGGAATTCCGTGCCGTCGCAGTCACGGATAGCATCTGCGCCCCATTCGCCCATAATTTCCAAGGTTTCCTTTACCACATCCATATCGGTAGGGATTGTTACTCTGCCTTTTTTGTTTTCCATAAAATTTTACCTCATCTGTTTATTTGTTTTCAATAACTGTTATTTTGTTATCCTTTAAGGTTATATTTCCGTCGCACATGCTTTCCCTGATAAGTGGAACGCCTTTGCGAATAAAAAATTGATTTTCAGCCACATAAGCGTCAGGATTTCCTGCCGGGCTGAGTATTCCGCCTAAATCATCAAAGCTTATATTATTTTTAAAGGTGTTGTGAATTGCCTCCTCCAGACAAAACATAATACATCCGCCCTCGTTTTGACTGCTGTAGTTGTATTCGTACACCGTACCGTCGCCTGAATCGGCGTCATAAGCCATACCGTCCTGATTAAGCCTCGTGTCTGCTACCTCGTTGAATTTGAAAAGAGCATTCTTGCATTTCCACGGCCATATTGCCGCCGCAACCTTGCCCATACGGCTTTCGGGATAGCGGTAAATACGGTCGTTCATTTCCATAGCGCAGGAGTCGGCAGTATTATGCTCAACCAACGGTCTTAAGGCATACATAGGAGTAATTGCGTCTCCGCCGGCTGATTTTACATAATTGTTTTTAAGTAAAATGTTTTCGTGCCCGTATTTTTTGAAAATCTCTTCTTCAAGCTCCGCACCGGTGAATTCAGCGTGGCAGTAAGTATATCCTACTGCAATTCCCCATCTGCTTACATTTTGTACGAAGCAGTCCTTTACCGTAACGCCGTCATACCGTGCAACACCCGTAGCCTTTTCATTATCAGGCTTAAAAGCGGTCATATAAATACCGCCGTTATTCATATGCTTGTTATAAACATTTCCGTTAATGTCGTGAATGTAAAGTCCGCAAAGCGTAATATTGTGAAGTGTTCCTCTGTTTTTAGCAACTGCTGCAACGCCTGTTCGGTCCGTCTTATGTGCGGCTGAATAGTTTTCGGAAGTTGTGTATTCCTCAAAATTTGTTATTTCAATATCGCGTATTAAAATATTTTCCGTGTCATACAGCAAAATCGCCGAGGATACATTGCCCTTATAAATATGAGCAGGGGAGTCAAGCTCACAGCCGTAATCCTGATACCAAATTCCGTTTCCGTCGGCATCAATACGGGGCAGGGCACCTTCGCCGTAAGCGCCGATTTCTATTAACTCCTTTTTATAATCTCCGCAATTTTTAATGTGAAGATACTGACCTGAAAATACAGAACCCTTTTCAAGCAAAACCCTATCTCCTGGCTGAAGTGAAGCTTCGTTAATTTTGTTCAAAGTTGCGAAAGGAAATTGGGGTGATAAACCGTTGTTGCTGTCGTTACCTGTCAGCGAGCTTACATAATATGTTGCCGATTTCATTTTCGTATTCAGCCTCCCTTATTCTTTTTTTGATAACCATTTCAACTTCGCCGTAGGAGAAGCTGTCACCGCCGTATCTTGTGAATAAATCGGCGTTTTCGTTGAAAAAGGCTTTTTTCTCTTCATCGGAAATTTCTCTGTAACTGTATACCTTTTTAATTTCCTCTTTTTCAGATGCAAAAGCAAGCTTATATCTTGTCAGCTCATACTGTAAATATGCAGGCAGAGAAAAATGAGTCAGTCCATATACTGCTTCATTATTTTTGAGCTGTTCTTCTCTCTTTTTGTTCTCGTTTTCACATCTCGTTTTTACAGCTTCAAAGCTGTCGTCGTCAATCAGACCGAGCTGCTTTGCAAAAACAAGACAGGCTTTTGCATATTGCTTTTCTTTTTGGGTTGTAAAACAATTAATATCCATATTTAATCTCTCCGGTCAGACCGATAAATAAAATGTCTGCAATAATTACTCATACTTTCTCTAATAGATTATAAATATATAATACTTTTTTTATGAGCATATTGCAAGACTATTTTGCTGATGCGGTATAAATGGACCTGAAGAACTTTTATAATTAACTGAAGCAAAACCTGACATTGATAACTTATTATCACGGAAAGTTTCAAGTATTTTAGCCCAACAGCACAAAAAACGGATTAATTTTAATGTTATGATTGATATTACGAAAAAAATTTGATATACTCTAAATTGGTAAAAAATTAACAATCTTTATAAAACAGAGGTTAAAAAATGGAGAAAAAAGCAAAAATTATCGCAGTTGCAGGAAAAGGCGGAGTAGGCAAGACTTCGGTTTGTGCAACTATTGTCAAACTTCTTGTTGACAGCTATCCGGACAAGCGCATCCTTGCCATAGATGCAGACCCTGCCGTTGGTCTTTCAACTGCATTGGGTATTGATGTAAAGCTGACTATTGATGACATCAGAAAAGAAATTGTTGAAACAGTTGAGGACGGTCAGACCAAGGCGGCTATTGAGCTTTTAGGTGATGCAAGATATAAGATATTTGACGCTCTTGTTGAAAAGGAGGGCTTTGCATTTATTGCCGTCGGCAGACCTGAAAGCGCAGGCTGTTACTGCAAAATTAATTCCTATCTTAAAGAGGTTATCAGCCTGATTTCAAACGATTTTGATTATGTTGTAATTGACGGCGAAGCAGGAATTGAGCAGATTAACCGCCGTGTTATGGAAAAGGTTACCCACCTTCTGCTCATTACCGACGCCAGTAAAAAAGGAACGCAGGTTATTTCTACAATAAAAAGTGTTGCCGACGAGCTTGTAATGTATGAAAAAATAGGCGCCGTAGTCAACAGAATACCTGATGAAAGCGTTATTAAATTTATTGATATTAAAGAGGTTCCTGTTTTATCATACATTCCGTCCGATTCAAGCTTGGCCGTATTTGATATTGAAGGAAAAAATATTATGGACCTGCCTGAAAGCTCAAACATTGTTAAGGGCGTAAAGCAGGCTCTTGAAAAAATTGATATTCTTTAATTTTAGGGAGGTACTATGAAAGATTTAAAATACCTTTACGAGTTTGAAAATTTGCTTCAGGACGCAAATAACGAGCTTGTTCAAAAGGCAAAAGCCGACGGCAAGCTCGCCTTGGGATACACCTGTTATCATGTGCCCGAGATTTTGCTCAACTGCGGTGATTGCTTTTCGGTAAGATTGAGAGCTCCCAGAACAGGCTCACTTGATATTGCTACATACTACATGAGTCCGTTTTTATGCGGATACTCAAAGGCTCTTGTGGAGAGAGGAATTGAGGGAGGCTATAATTTCTTAAATGCAATTATGGCGTCTGAATCCTGCTCCGAAATGAACAGAGCATTAGAGCATTTTGAGGTTTTGGACCTTGTTAATGACGAAAGATTTTTTGTTTCGTTTATGGATATTCCGTTTAAGGTGGAGCCTCATACAATAAAGCATTACACGAATCAGGCAAGAGTAAAGCTTCTTGATAGGCTAACAGAGGTTTACGGCGTTGATACTTCTGATGAGGCATTGTTAAAAGCTGTTGAAGAGCATAATGAGGTTTGCCGTCTTATGACGGAAATCGGCAATTACAGAAAAGAAGAAAACCCACGCATTACGGGCTATGAATATCATATTTTAAATCTTGTAACATACTGCTGTCCCAAATATCTTATTTTAGACAAGCTCCGTGAAACAGCCGAGGAGCTGAAAACAAGAGTTCCCGATGAAAAGAAAAATTACAGAGCAAAGATTGTTGTTGTAGGCTCCGAAATGGACGACCCTGAATTTACAAAGCTTATTGAGGAAAGCGGGGCGCTTGTGGTTGCAGACAGATACTGCTTCGGCGCACTGCCCGGCAGGCAGGAAATTAAGCTTGTCGAGGGAGAGGATATCTTAACCCAGATTTGCACTCATTATATGAAAACCTGCCAGTGTCCGCGCTATATGAGTCAGGAAAAAGTCCAAGGCAGAAGAGATTATGTTAAAGAGCTTGTTGACGAGTATCATGCAGACGGCGTACTTTACGAGCAGCTGAAATTCTGCGAATACTGGGGCTACGAGCGTGCTCTTGCTTCAAAAATAATGAACGACGACTACGGTGTTCCGTCCGCTTCCGTTGACAGGCAGTATACTGCATCTGCCTCAGGTCAGTTAAGAACAAGAGTTCAGGCTTTTGTTGAAAGCCTTGAAATTAAGAAAATCGCAAAGGAAAGGCAGGCGAGAAATAATGCTTAAGGATAAGCTCGGCAAAATTAAGAAGAAAGCGCAAAAAGTTAAGGATTACGCTGTCGATATGTTTAAAAAGCCTGACGGCCTCGGCGATTTGTATAGAGATAATACCGCTGTTTTAAAGCACCGTGAATGGAGGGGCGTTAAGGACACGGCATATGATTATTACAGGTGGCTTATTACTTGGAAGGATATGATTGTAATGGTAGGCAAGGCTCCTGTTTCAACGGTTAAGGGCTTATGGAATTACCGCTGGATGGCATCGTATCTTTCTGCTCCTGCTTTTATTGATCGCCATGTTGCAGGGTTAAGAGGTCCGCAGCTTCGTATGGCTCATTTGCACTATAATATGATTGTTAAGCATACAACAAAGCTTATCAATATTTCTTTTCGTGCAGATGAAAAAATCAATCCGAATAATAAGCTTTCAAAGAGAATTGTTCTTATGGATGAGATTGTACCAAACGAAGTATTTTTAGGCTTTCCAAATCTTATTCCTATGCCTTTACAGACACTTCCTATTTTCCTTTCATCAATGGTTGACCAGCTTATCACGCCTCCTTATCTTGAGAGCGTTGAGGCGTACGGTGTTCCGGCCGATGTCTGTCCTCTTCCCAGCGCAGAGGCAGGCGTTGCCATTGACGACGATTATCCTAAAATGGGTTGTTGCTTAATTTCAACAAATATGCCTTGTGATGGCTCAATTATGAATACTTCATTTCTTGAAAGACGACTTAAATTGCCGTCACACTACTTTGGAGTACCGCTTCGTTACGGCGAAGAGGATGTTCAGGAATATGCTGTTGATGAAATTAAGTCTCTTATTAAATTTATTGAAGACCAAACAGGCGAAAAGTTTGATTGGGATGCTTATTTTTCAAGAATGAAAGATTATAACAAGCAGCTTGAATATGAACTTCAAAAATGGGATGTCAACAAAACTCCGTATCCGCAGATGACAGGCGCATGCTTTTGGTTATACAGAATTTTTTATTTTAATCTGTCCGGAGGTTCAAATGAAAAATTCCTTAAGGTTGATAAAAAAGTCAACAGGATTATGATGAAGGCATATGAAAATAAAACGCCCGTATCAAAAGAAATGCGTCACAGGGCAGTTGTTTGGTCCTGCCCGGCTAATTATTACACAAGCTTTGCAAATTGGCTTGAAAATTGCTGGGGTATCAATGTTGTAATGGATATGGAAACAATGATTTCATATCTTGAAATCAATGACGAGGATAAAGAGCAATCCATCAAGGATTTGGCGAAAACCTATCAGCGTTCAATTATGCGTAAGCATACAAAGGGCGGTTACAGAAATGTTGTTGACGAGCTTTGGAGAATTGTTGAGGAATATAATGCCGATACGGTAATTATGTACGACCAGATTTCCTGCAAGGGTATGGACGGACTTAACGGCATTTTTGACGACCAGGCAAGAGAGAAAAATGTTAACTTCATTTGGGTTAAGCAAGACCTTATGGATCCGAGAACAATATCACGCCGTGATATGCGTG
>JBJEPL010000161.1:0-3212 GCA_051881215.1 Eubacterium sp.
TAAATGCATGATTACCTATAGATTTAACATTGTCACCTATTTCAACTGATGTAAGATTATTACAATATAAAAAAGTACCTTCTCTGATGCTCTTTAAATCTCCTGTCAACTGAACATTCTTTAAGTTTGACGCTGATTGCAGAGCACCATAGACAATATCTGTTACGGTCTTTGGAAGTGTATACTTTGTACTTGTCTTACCAATCGCATACTGAATAAGCTGTGTTTTATTTTTATTATACAGATTTCCGTCTAATGATGAATAATTTTTATTATTTTTATCAACAGAAATCTTCGCTAATTTTCCGCAGGCGTGAAAGGCATATGTACCTATTTTTTGTACTCCGGTGCCTATATTTACTGATGAAAGACTTGAACAAGAAGAAAAACAGAAATCTCCGATTTCACTTACATTATTGGGAATAGTAACGCTTTTTAACGAAGAACAAGAAAATGCACCATTACCTATTGTTTTTACACTTTTCGGAATAGTAATACTATTAAGCTTTGAACAACCTGCAAAGGCATAGTTACCTATTGTTTTTACACTGCTTCCAATTTTAACAGAAGAGAGATTGCTGCACCAATAGAAGCTGTTATTGCTTATAGTTTCTACTTTATCCGGAATAGTTATTGATTTCAGATTAGTACCTATAAAGGCCTTTTCGCCTATTGTTTTTAAGTTTTCAGGCAAGGTTACGCTACTGAGCTTTGACGAATCTGCAAATGCGCCGTAAGCAATTTTGGTTACACTTTTAGGGACAGTAAACTTTGTGTTTGTTTTACCAGGCGAATACTGAATAAGCTGTGTTTTTTTCTTATTATATAAATTTCCGTCTGACGATGAATAATTTTTATTATTCTTATCAACAGAAATACTCGTTAATGATTTGCAACCGTAAAACGCCAATGTTCCTATTGAAGTAACATTTTTAGGAATGGTTATTTTCTTCAGATTGGAGCAATAACAAAATGCACTATTTCCTATACTTGTTACACTGTTTGGGATTGTTACACTTGTTAAAGCGGATTGATTAAATGCATTCTCCGGTATTTTATCAGTCCAGCCGAATTTAATATTTGCATTACTGCTTAAATTACCTGCTGATTTAAGCTTTGGACAACTGCAAAATACACAAGAGCCCATTTCCGTCACACTTTTCGGGATTGTAACGCTTGAAAGCTTATCAGAGGAAGCAAAAGCCCAAGCTCCTACACTTTTTACGCCGCTTGGTATGGTTGCTTTACTCAAAGAAGAATCATAAAAAGCATATTTACCAATTGAGGTAAGCGTTTTAGGTAAGCTTAAGCTTGTTAAATTATTGCAGTACTCAAAAGCAAAATCACCGATTGATTTTACTCCTGAAGTCACTGTAACAGACTTGATATCATAGTCTTTTTCACCCCAAGGAGTACTATAAAAGCTTTTATAATTTTTCATTTCGCCGGAGCCTGAAATTGTAAGCTTACCTGTTGAGGAATCATATGACCATGAAACGCTGCTGCCTTTTTTGCTGCAGTCACCTGAAGCAAGCTGCGCCTGCGCTGAAAAATCAATTCCTGCGGTAATACTCAAAAGCATTACAACTGATAAAAATACACTTAAAACTTTTTTCATAATTATATACCTCCATAAATATTCGTGTTACAATATGTAACATTTTTATTGTAACAAATCGTTACAATAAAGTCAAGGAGTGATTGCCTTGATAGGTTTAAAAAAAATAAGAAAGCAACGGCAGCTCAATCAGCAAAAGGTTGCAATGGATTTAAATATCAGCAGAGAGGCACTCTCCCATTATGAAAACGGTAAGAGAGAACCGTCGCTTAATATGCTGTTAAAAATGTCTGAATATTTTAATGTATCAATAAATTATCTGATAACAGGCAAAGAATTTATCAAAAAATAAAAAAACGGCTTGGAAAACCAAGCCGTTTAATTTTTTATCAGTATTGATTAAGCAAGCTCTGAGAAGTACTTGATTGTTCTAACCATCTGTGAAGTATATGAATTCTCGTTGTCATACCATGAAACAACCTGAACCTCATAAAGACCCTCGCCGATAGGAAGAACCATTGTCTGTGTAGCGTCAAAGAGTGAGCCGTATCTCATACCAACGATATCTGAAGAAACGATTTCATCAGTGTTATAGCCGAAGGACTCTGTTGCAGCAGCCTTCATAGCAGCATTGATGCCCTCAACAGTAACATCGTCGCCCTTAACAACAGCTGTAAGAATTGTTGTTGAGCCTGTTGGGGTAGGAACACGCTGTGCAGAACCGATAAGCTTGCCGTTGAGCTCAGGAATTACAAGGCCGATAGCCTTTGCGGCGCCTGTTGAGTTAGGAACGATATTAACTGCGGCAGCACGGGAACGACGAAGATCGCCTTTTCTCTGAGGGCCGTCGAGTGTCATCTGATCGCCTGTATAAGCGTGGATTGTGCACATAATACCGCTCTGAATTTCAGCATAATCGTTAAGAGCCTTTGCCATAGGAGCAAGGCAGTTAGTTGTGCATGATGCAGCTGAAATAACTGTATCTTCAGCAGTAAGTGTATCGTGGTTAACATTGTAAACGATTGTAGGAAGGTCATTGCCTGCAGGAGCAGAAATAACAACCTTACGAGCGCCTGCCTTTACATGAGCAGAAGCCTTTTCCTTTGAGGTGTAGAAGCCTGTGCACTCAAGAACAACATCAACACCAAGCTCGCCCCAAGGAAGCTCTGAAGCGTCAGCCTTAGCATAAATCTTAATCTCTTTACCGTCAACGATGATTGAATCGTCTGTAGCAGATACTGTATCAGCAAGAGCGTACTTGCCCTGTGATGAATCGTACTTAAGAAGATGAGCAAGCATCTTTGGGCTTGTAAGGTCGTTGATAGCAACAACTTCATAGCCTTCAGCACCGAACATCTGACGGAAAGCAAGACGGCCGATACGACCGAAACCGTTAATAGCAACTTTTACCATTGGAAATTACCTCCGAAAAATATATTTTTTATATTATTGCCTTTTTAGCAATATATATTCTATACTGTTTGTCCCCAATAATCAAGAAAATATTGAAATAAAGGACGAACCAACTGCGGAAAGCAACGAAACTAATACGGAAGCAAATACAGCAACAACCGAATCAGAACCTGATACAGAGACAGCATCATCAGAGAGTATTAATGATGAATTGCAGGCAAAATATGAGACCTTAAACAAT
>JBJEPL010000162.1:0-11122 GCA_051881215.1 Eubacterium sp.
TCTGAAACCCTGTTTACCCTTATGATGAACTATGTTGGTATTCAGCTTGTATCATATTTTGTTATGCTTTGGGAATCCCCGAAGGGCTCTGGTAAAATCGGTATCATCAATCAGGCTAATCACGAGGGCTGGCTTCCTGTAATAGGAAATTATGACTATTTACTCAATATTATAATAGTGTTGTTAATAACAGTGTTTATGTATATATATCTTAAATACAGCAAGCACGGCTATGAGATTTCGGTTGTCGGCGAGTCGGAAAATACTGCAAGATATATCGGAATTAATGTTAAAAAGGTTATAATCCGCACAATGCTCCTTTCAGGCGCCATCTGCGGTATAGCAGGTCTTTTGCTTGTCGGCTCAACAAACCATACAATTACAACAACAACTGCCGATGGACGCGGATTTACCGCAATAATGGTATCTTGGCTTGCCCAGTTTAACCCAATATATATGATTCTAACATCATTTTTATTAGTATTTCTTGAAAAGGGTGCGAATGAAATTTCCACCGTGTTCAATCTTAATCAGTCCTTTGCTGATATTTTGACAGGTATAATTTTGTTCTTCATTATAGGCAGTGAGTTCTTTATCAACTATCAGGTAAAGTTCCATCATGCACAAAAGGAGGTAAAGTAAAATGGTTTCTTCAACAATAATTACTTTTCTCCAGCGTGCTGTTGTTCAGGGAATACCGCTTTTATACGGCTCAACAGGAGAGATTTTAACAGAAAAATCAGGTAATCTTAATCTCGGTATTCCGGGTATTATGTATATGGGAGGCATCAGCGGAGTAATCGGTGCGTTTTTATATGAGAATTCATTTGACTCTCCCAATATGATGAATCCGTTTTTGGCTGTTATGATTCCTCTTATATGCAGTATGCTCGGCTCTCTGCTTTTGGGACTTGTTTACTGCTTCCTTACAGTAACATTAAGAGCAAATCAGAATGTTACCGGTCTTGCAATCACAACCTTCGGCGTCGGCTTCGGTAACTTCTTCGGAGGCTCACTTGTTAAGCTTACAAACAGCGAAATTCCGTCTGTAGCTCTTACTGCTACAAGCAGCTTCTTCAGAAAAACTCTTCCTATTGCCGATTCTACAGGCTGGTTTGGTAAAATATTTTTATCCTACGGCTTTATGGCATATGCCGCAATAATAATTGCCGTAATCTGTGCAGTCTTTTTAAGGCGCACAAGAGGGGGACTCCATTTGAGAGCAGTCGGCGAAAATCCGGCTACTGCCGATGCAGCAGGTATCAATGTAAATAAGTCCAAATATCTTGCAACCTGTATCGGAAGCGTAATTGCAGGCCTCGGCGGTCTTTATTATGTAATGGACTATGCCTGCGGTGTTTGGTCAAACGAGGGCTTCGGCGACAGAGGCTGGCTTGCAATCGCTCTTGTTATTTTTGCAATCTGGAAGCCGGATATGGCAATTTTCGGTTCGATATTATTCGGAGGACTTTATATTGTTTATCTTTATATTCCGGGACTTGCACTTCGTACGCAGGAATTAATAAAAATGCTGCCGTATGTCGTAACAATAATAGTTCTTATTATGAGCTCAATGCGCAACAAAAAAGAAAATCTCGGACCTGCCGCTCTCGGCTTGTCCTATTTCAGGGAAGAAAGATAGCATAAAATCAAAGCAGCCAATAATACCTTGGCTGCTTTTTTGTGAAGAATTGATATGAAAAAAATTAAACTTTCAAGAGAAGCGTCATATGTTTTGGGAATTACAATAATGCCGTTTGCGGTTGCTTTTACCGTCAAAGCTGATTTGGGTATGTCAATGATAGCTTCGCCTACATATATAATAAGTGAAAAGGTATCCTTTTTAAGCTACGGTATGACGGAATATATCGTTCAGGCTTTGATTTTTGCAATAATGTGTATAGTTATAAGAAAAATTAAACCTGCTTATTTTGTAACGGTTATTTCAGGCATAATATACGGAACAATTCTTGATTTTGCCATGTGGGCAACAAATCCCATCACAGCGGATAATATGGTGATAAGAGTTTTCCTTTTTATTCTCGGAATGACACTGACCTCATTGAGCGTTGCTTTTATGTTTCATACCTATATTCCTCCGTGCGCATATGATTATTTCGTTGCAAAAATAGTTGCTCAAAAAAAGCTCGACAGCAGAAAATTCAAGCTTTCGTTTGATTTTTCAATGCTCATTATCGCAACAGCGCTTTCGCTGATATTTTTTCATAAATTAGTCGGAGTCAATGCCGGCACCTTGATTATGGCATTGTTAAACGGAAATCTAATATCCTTGTTTTCAAAGCTGATGGATAAGCATATTGAGTTTTTTGACCGCTTTTCTGTTTCTGAATATTTTGACTGATACCGGAGCCGCTATGCGGCTCTTTTTTATTACCGTCTTATTTGACCGAATATTGTTTTTATGATATAATATGTCGAATTGTGACGGAGGAAATCAGATGAAACGAATTTTATCCTCATTTTCGGCATTATTAATGCTTTTGATTTTAATTCTATCTTTTAATACGGCGTCATTCGCAGCTTCAAAAATACATGTTGAAGACGCGCTTTTAACACTCGAAAATAAAACCGGATACATTCCCGGTAAAACATCATCCGTTGTTAATAACTGCTTCGGCTTTGTCAGCGATGTCTGTGAACAGCTTTACGGTATAAGCTTTTATTATGAACAGCAGGACGGCAATTATCAGTTCAAGCATACTTCGGGGAATTATTATACAGTTGCGGTTAAAACATATCCGTATTCTTCAAATACCGATACAAGAAAAAGCTATGCAAAGCAAATTAAGGAGTGGCTTTTGCTCAATGCCGCGCCCGGTGATGTTCTGCAGTACGGCTGTGCCGACCCGAATTACAGCAAAAAGCATACTGTTATCATTCAGCATATAGACGATAAAAAAATTCAGGTGCTTCATTCAAATTACGAAACAAACTATATCCCGTCAACCGCGTGCAGGCTTGACGATATCTATTGGGACAGCTTTTTGAATGACCCTATGAATAACGACTACGACGGAGATACCCTGCATTCGCTCAACCTTTTATTCGGCTCGCCGATGAAGCTCACAGGCGGTATGGGAATGTCACTTAACAGGTTTACCGATTTAGAATCAAAGTATTATCTCGATGTGTATTCACAAAAGGTTCCCGAAATAACCAAAACTGAGCGCACAAGTATTTCTTCAATTAAAATTGAGTGGACAAAATTAAGCTTTGCCTCAAAATACTGCGTTGAGAAAAAGCTTTCAACCGAAAGCAGCTGGACTACAGTTTCAGGCAATGTTAAATCAAACAGCTATAATTTTACAGGCTTGACTACCGGCGGAATATATCAGTTCAGAGTAAGGGCATATATACAGGATAAATGGTATAACTATTCAGCTCCTGTAACAAAATCGGCTGTTCCGCCTAAACCGGGTACGGTTAATATCAGTAATTCTTCTCCTTACGGCGTTACCGTATCGTGGGCAAAGAGAAACGATATTACAGGCTGCATAATTTACCGCAGTACGGCTTTGGACGGAGCATACAGCAATATCGGTGTTATAAGAGATAATACAACCGTAAGCTTTGTTGACAAAACTGCAAAATACAATACCGATTATTATTACAAGGTTCAGCGCTATGTTGATATTAACGGCAAGCGATTTTTCAGTGAATATTCAAATCCAGTTCATGCAAAATATATTATTTCTGCCCCGAAAATAGGCACGGAGAGAAAAACCTCCTCATCAGTCAGGGTTTATTGGGATACTGTTGAAAATGCGGTAAGCTATACCGCATACGCGAAAAATACCGTTACCGGCAAAGCCGTGGCATTGACTTCAACATCAAATGAAGTAATCTTTAATAATCTTGAGAAAAACTGTTATTATGATTTCTCTGTTATTGCAGTAAATTCTATAGGTAAAAGCGACGCCGCACTTAAAACTCTTCAAACGCTTCCGCCCACTCCGTCAACGCCCGTTGCTTCTTTAAAAAACAACGGTATTCTTGTGAGCTGGAATGCACGGCAGGATATAAACGGAAGTATTGTTTACAGAAGCACAAGCCAAAACGGAGCATATAAAGAAATTGCACGCATTGAAAATAATAAGACCTCTTCATATCTTGATACAAATATCAGCTACGGTAAAAATTATTATTATAAAATAGTCCGTTATGAAAATTATAACGGAGCAATAATTTACAGCCCAAAATCAAAAGCTGTATGTAAAAAGATGACCCTGCAAAAGCCTGATGCTTCTGCCCAAAGGTACAATACAACCTCAATTAAGGTAAAGTGGGGCGGTGTTGATAATGCGTCGTCTTATACCGTAAGATATAAAGCCGATGGTGATAAAAAATATACATATATTACCGCAACTAAAAAAAGCTGTATAATAAAAAAGCTTACAACCGGAAAAACCTATAAAATATATGTCCGCGCCGAAAACAGTATAGGAAATTCAGACTACTGCAAGGCGTTGACAATAAAGGCCATGCCTGCAAAGCCGTTGGCTTCTCTCAAGCTTACTTCAAATGCAGTTAAGCTTAACTGGGATAAGCAAAGCGATGTAAGCGGATATAAAATTTACCGTGCCTCGTCAAAAAACGGTAAGTATGAGCTTATAAAGGATATAACGAATAAAAACACTTCTTCATATTCAGACAAAAGTGTTAAGTATTCAAATACTTATTATTATAAAATAAGAAGCTATGTTAAAAAGAACGGCAAAGCTTATTACAGCAGTTATTCTTCGGTAAAAAGTATTAAGTGTTCTCTTTCAAAGCCGAAAAATCTTTCTGTTAAGAAAAAAACATCAACCTCTGTAACAATCAGCTGGGACTCTGTTCAGGGCGCTGAAAAATACATAATTTACTATAAACAGGAAAACGGCAAGTGGAAGGAAATATCTTCAAAAAATACTTCAAAGGTAATAAAGAGCCTTAAAAAAGGGAAGAAATACTATTTCAGGGTAAAGGCGTCAAATTCCCTGGGAATCGGAGACTATTCTTCTGTATCATATACCGTCAAATAAAAAGCAGAAATTTGTTTTAAATTTGTTTTTTTATTTGAAATGACACATTAATTGTTAAAATGGCTTGACTTTTGAAATGTTTTTGTATATAATCTTGCTCGGATATTTAAAAGAAGTATCAAATACCCCCGAAAAGGTCGGAGGGAGGGAATTGAATGGGCCAGGTAAAAGTTAAAGAAAATGAATCTCTTGACAGCGCACTCAGACGCTTTAAGCGCCAAACTTCTCGTGACGGTATTATCCAGGAAGTTCGTAAAAGAGAGCATTACGAAAAGCCTTCTGTAGCACGCAAAAAGAAAAGCGAGGCTGCTCGTAAAAGAAAGTACAAATAATTTTACATAGGGAGCGGTTTTTTACGCTCCCTATAATTTTAGTCAATACTATTATGCAGGGTGATGTTATGAAGAAAATTCTTGTATTAAACGGTCCAAATCTGGATATGACCGGTATCCGCAAAAAGAATGTTTACGGCGGCGAAACCCTCAAGCAGATTAATGACGAGCTTAAGCTCTACGGTAAAGCGCGCGGAGCAAAGATGTCCTTTTTTCAGTCAAACCACGAGGGCGATTTGATAGATATTATTCACGAAAGCAAGGACGAGTTTGACGGCGTTGTTATAAACGCAGGCGCCTTTACTCATTATTCTTATGCAATAAGAGATGCCATTGAAGCCGTAAGTGATTATACGCCGTTTGTTGAGGTGCATATGTCGGATATCCACAAAAGAGAGGATTTTCGCAAAATTTCGGTTATTACCGATGTGTGCGTTAAACAAATTTGCGGTTACGGCAAAGATAGCTACAAAATGGGTATTGATTTATTGTTGGAAATAATATAGAATATATTAGTAATTATTATAAAATTATCGGAGGTTTAATATTATGGTATCAGCAGGTGATTTCAGAAACGGCGTTACTTTTGAAATGGACGGTAAGGTTTATCAGATTATCGAGTTTCAGCATGTAAAACCCGGTAAGGGCGCTGCTTTTGTAAGAGCAAAAATTAAGAATGTAATTGAGGGTGCTGTTGTTGAAAGAACTTTCAACCCTACAGAAAAATTCCCTACAGCATTTATTGAAAGAAAAGAAATGGCATATTCATATAACGATGAGGGTCTTTATTATTTTATGGATAATGAAACCTTTGATATGGTTCCTGTTGCAGAGGCCGATCTTTCCGACAACTTCAAGTTTGTAAAGGAAAATGAAATTTGCAGAATTCTTTCATATAAGGGTAAGGTTTTCGGCGTTGAGCCTCCTACCTTTGTTACTCTTGAGGTAACCGAAACAGAACCTGGTCTTAAAGGCAATACTGCAACCAATACACTCAAGCCTGCAAAGGTTGAAACAGGTGCAGAAATCAGAGTTCCTCTTTTCATCAACGAGGGCGATATGATTCGTATTGACACAAGAACCTGTGAATATATGGAAAGAGCATAAGCCATACTATATTTATTAAGGAGGATTTATTATGGAAACAGTTGAAAGCTTAGGATATCTTAAGGGACTTCTTGACGGTCTTGATCTTGATCCAAATAAAAAGGAAACCAAAGCATTCAATGCAATTGTTGATGTGCTTTCAAATATTGTTGAAGATATTGAAGATATGACCGAGGGCTTGGAAATGGTCGGCGAGCAGATTGACGCTGTTGACGAAGACCTTGCCGAGCTTGAAGAATATGTGTATGACGATGACTGTGACTGCGATTGTGACGACTGCTGCGATTGCGACGATGAGGAAGAGGAGTATGAAGTGGAATGCCCTCTTTGCAAGTGCGAATTTTCAGTTGATGCGGATACAGTTTTCGGCGGCTCAGTTCCTTGCCCTAACTGCGGCGAGCTTCTTGAGTTTGAAATAGAAGAATGCTGTGACGAGGACGAAGAAGAGGAACAAGAGGATTAATCCTTTTATTGTATAATGCTTTCAGAAGGAAGGTAGTTATTATAAAAAGGATAATATCAATATTGCTTGTTTGTTTAACGGCTTTGCTCGTTTTTGCAGGCTGTTCAAATGATAGCTCGCAGGAAAATACATCAGCTACATCGGCTACTGCTCCGCCTGCGCCTATGCTTGAAACAGATGCGGCCAAAATTAAAGATGTTGACGCTCTTGATTTCATTAAGAATTCGTATACCGAGGAAGAGCTCGGGCTTGACGAAACCGATAAGGACTATTCATTTATGATTGCCTCAAAGGGCGTTGAAATAGAGGATAAGGAATATGTCAAGGTTGTAGCAAATGTTATGAAAAAGAACAATGTTACAAACGAGGACGGAAAAGAAACCTTTTCTCTTGAAACCATCGGCGAGTATTTTATTTCCTTCGACGGTCAAACCGTGCTAAAAAAGGATATGAAAACAAACGAGTATACAGAGCTTGAAAATCGTTATCAGGATTATAAATCCAAGGGCGAAACAACAACAGAAAATGCAAAAGATTAATAATTTTAAACAAAAGGTTGACATTTGAGTCAACCTTTTGTTTTAATATAAGTGTATTAATTTTTGCGGAGGAAAATATGGAAGAAAAAGAGAAACGCTATGTGGGCGTACAGGAAAACCTTGCATACGGCCTGGCTAATGCAGCTCAGGTTTTCGGATATAATCTTAATGGCTATTTTTCGCTGTTTTTTACAAAGGTTTTCGGTATACCCGAAAAGGCAGTTGCCAGAATGATATTGATTTTGGGTATATGGGATACCGTAAACGACCCTTTGATGGGCGGAATTATAGATAAGACGCGAAGTCGTTACGGAAAGCTGCGCCCTTATCTGCTTATTGTTCCGATTCCGCTTGCCATTGCTACGGTTATGCTGTTTTCGGGTCCATTGATAATGTCCGATGTTAAAAACACGCTCCCTAAAATAATTTATATGTATGTATCATATTTTATATGGGAATTGTTCTATACCCTCGGCGATGTTCCGTTTTGGGGAATGAGCAGTGCTATATCTCCGCTCCCGTCGGACAGAACAAGAGCTATTTCAACCGCAAGATTTTTAAGCTCTATTATCGGAGGATTATCAACAAGCCTGCTTGTATTGCTTATGGACGGAAGCAATAATAACATTATCCCTCTTTCATTGCCGCAGGTTTTCTGCCTTATATCAATCTTGGCGGCTGCTTTTATTCTCGGCTTATTTTCTCTTGCAGGCTTAAAATGCAAGGAAAGGGTAGTCCAGACTGTTAAAGAGCCAAGCGTTCTTGAGGGCTTTAAGGTTATGTTTAAAAATAAGCCCTTGCTGATGATAGTTATAGGCAATGTTCTCGGAACATTAGGCGGTGTTGCCGGTGCATTTCAAACATATTATTATTCAGAGGTTGTAAATCTTAATTCACTTGTTTTGATTATAAGCCTCCCCGGTACGATTTTCGGCTTTCTTACATATCTGCTTATACCTAAACTCAAGAAAAAGCTTGATAACAGGCAGATAGTTTTCCTCAACGGAATAACAAGGGCTGTAGTAGGCGTTATGGTATTTCTTATAGGTATGAACCACTATAAGGATTTCAAGGTCGTTGTTCCGCTTTTGCTTATTCAGAATTTTATCTTTTCATTTTTCAATACAATCAATATGGTTATTCCTACAGAAATGATTGGCGACACGATTGATTATATGGAGTGGAAAACAGGTGAGAGAAATGAGGGTATTTCATATTCGGTTCTTACCTTTGTGGCAAAGCTTACCTCCTCTGTTTCAACCTCAATAGCAACGGCTCTTCTTCCTGTTATCGGCCTTTCATATAAAACAGTCGGTCAGGAAAGAATAACGGTAAAGGGCGATCATACCGATTTGCTGATATGGGCATTTTTTACCGCAATACCTTATGTATTCGGTCTGCTTTCTCTTGTTCCGTATTTCTTTTATGATTTAACAGGCAAAAAGCTTGATGAAATCAGAGCAGATATGAAAATAAGAAGAGAACAGCTTTCAAAAGAGGTTTCGGGAGGCGTAAAAGATGAATAATACCTGTCCTAAATGCAAAGCAAAATTAAGCCCGTTTTATATGAAACAGAATTGCCCTTATTGCAATGTTAATCTTCATTATTATAAGCTTGAAGAAAATCTTGAAGCCGATGCAATGCAGGCTGAAAAAGAGTATGAGGCTGTAAATAAATTTTTAAATCTCATTAAGGCTTCTTCGGTTGCTTCGCCGGTTCTTATTGTAAGGCTTGTTTTGTTCTTTACTCCGCTTGCTTCAATGTGCCTTCCTATGTACGGCGGATTGAGCTTAATAAGCCTTATTGTCGGAATAATAAAATCGACAGTAGATATAGGCAGTGTCATAATGCCGTTAGTAAGTATGGCACTTGTTGTCGTTCTTTCCCTCGCCGTAATTATATCGTCGCTTTTTTCGGCAACAAAAAGCGGATTTTTAAGAAATATGATTTTCAGCGCAGTAAATACGATAGCTTTTGTTGCTTTAGGAGTCGTAATAGGCGGTATGGGAGTAGGCTGGTATATAACTCTTGCAATTTATATACTTGAGATTGTTATGCATTATATTTGTAAAAAATCAATTGATAAAAAACAAAGTGTTGACTAAAGTTTTTATTAATGGTATTATATCAGCGAAATAAATATTAAGCGTTTACGGGGCGAGTAGCTGTTTTATTCCGTTTCAGAGAACTGCCGTTAGGTGCAAGGCAGTACGGAGCTTCAGCGAAAAACACCCTTCAGCTCCTGAAAGAAAGCATTTTTTGTTAGTAGACTCAGGCGTGCGGGAGCGTTAATCCCTTTGAGTGAGCTGATTTTTTCAGCTAATTTAGGTGGTACCACGGAAGCAGTCTTTCGTCCTATGCGGACTTAAGACTGCTTTTTTACTTTTTAACAACAGATAAGGAGAAAAATTATGGAGCTTTCAACATTATACAGAACAAAACCGTTAAACGAATTTTCGGAGAAGGATATAAATTCTTCCGTAAAAATTGCCGGTTGGGTAGAGAATATCCGCGACCACGGCGGAGTATCCTTCATTGACCTTCGTGATATGAGTGCAATTATGCAGGTTGTTATGCGCGATACCTCTCTGCTTGACGGCATCTCAAAAGAGGATTGCCTTTCAATTGAGGGTATTGTAGAAAAAAGAGACGAGGATACAATTAACCCTAAAATAGAAACAGGTACAATCGAGGTTGAGGCGAAAAAGGTTACAACACTCGGTAAGGTAAGGCAGCCGCTTCCTTTTGAAATCCAGACCTCAAAGGAAACAAGAGAGGATAAAAGACTTCAGTACCGTTTCCTTGATTTGAGAAACCAAAAGGTTAAGGATAATATGATTTTCAGAAGCAAGGTTATTTCTTTTCTTCGCAGCGAAATGACAAATATGGGATTTCTTGAAATTCAAACGCCGATACTCTGCGCTTCTTCTCCTGAGGGCGCAAGGGATTATGTTGTTCCCAGCCGTGTTCATAAGGGCAAGTTCTATGCTCTTCCTCAGGCACCGCAGCAGTATAAACAGCTTTTGATGGTATCGGGCTTTGATAAGTATTTTCAGATTGCACCGTGCTTCCGTGATGAGGATGCAAGGGCAGACCGTTCTCCGGGTGAATTCTATCAGCTTGATTTTGAAATGAGCTTTGCAACACAGGAGGATGTATTTAAGGTAGGCGAGGAGATACTCACAAAAACCTTTGAGAAATTTGCCCCTGAAGGCTATACGGTTACAAAAGCTCCTTATCCTGTTATCAGCTATAAAGAGTCTATGCTCAAATACGGAACCGATAAGCCTGACCTCAGAAATCCTCTTGAGATTATAGATGTTACCGAATTTTTCCAGAGATGCTCCTTTAAGCCATTCCACGGTCAGACGGTAAGAGCAATAAAGATTAATGCCGAAATTTCAAAGGGTAAGCATGAAAAGCTCCTTAAATTTGCACAGTCAATCGGAATGGGCGGTCTCGGCTATCTTCTTGTTCAGGAGGATAGGAGCTATAAGGGCCCTATTGATAAATTCATACCTGATGATATGAAAACAGAGCTTGCCGATATCGCTGCCCTTGAAATCGGAGATACAATCTTCTTTATCGCAGATACCGAGGCTAAAGCGGCTGATTATGCAGGTCAGATAAGAACAAAG
>JBJEPL010000163.1:0-3199 GCA_051881215.1 Eubacterium sp.
TCTGCAATATTGTTCTTATTGGAAATAACCGAATAATAATCCCATTCTTTAATCCTTGTTTTTCTCTTCTTTATGGAATTTCTGTCATAAATCCGCACGAGAGCTTTGCTCCAACCCGGTTCTCTCAAAGAACCGTCTTCATTTAACAGAGGCAATCTCTCAACTACTTCATGGTTTCTCACGGCAATTCTCCTTAATATTGATATTAAAATTATAACATATTAAATAAATTTTTTCAACATTTGGTATTGTATTTTGTGGATAATTAGTGCTATAGTATAATTACAGTATGAATTTATCTCTGCTGAAAACTATAACGCGCACTCACATAGATAATAAGAGGGGGAATTTTAAATGAATGCGTACATAGAAAATGTTATTAAAACAGTTGAGCGAAGGGATAATGCAAAGCCCGAATACATACAGTGTGTTAAAGAGGTTTTCCGTTCGCTTGAAAAAGTAATTGAAGAGCATCCGGAATATATTGAAGATGACCTTTTGACAAGAATGGCAGAGCCCGACAGGCTTATCACCTTCCGTGTTGCATGGGTTGATGACGCAGGAAAGACACAAATTAACAGAGGCTACCGCGTTCAGTTTAATTCAAGCATAGGGCCGTATAAAGGCGGTTTAAGATTTCATCCGAGTGTAAACTCTTCAATTATGTATTTCCTCGGATTTGAGCAAACTTTTAAAAACTCTCTTACAGGTTTGCCGATGGGCGGAGCAAAGGGAGGCTCTGACTTTGACCCGAGAGGAAAAAGCAAAGGTGAGGTAATGCGCTTTTGTCAAGCATTTATGACAGAGCTTTACCGTCATATCGGACCTAATGTAGATGTGCCTGCAGGAGATATCGGAGTAGGAGCAAGAGAAATCGGCTTTTTATTCGGTCAGTATAAAAGAATTGCAGATGCGTTTGAAAACGGCGTAATTACAGGCAAAGATCTCTCCTACGGAGGATCGCTTATCAGACCCGAAGCAACAGGATATGGCGCTGTATACTATGCTTGTGAAGTATTTAAGCATGAAAATGACAGCATTGAAGGCAAAACCTTTACTATTTCGGGATTCGGTAATGTAGCGTGGGGAGCCTGCAAAAAGATTGCAGAGCTCGGAGGTATTCCTGTAACTATATCCGGTCCTGACGGATATATATATGATAAAGACGGAATTATTACTGAAGAAAAAATCAATTATCTTCTTGAAATGAGAGCTTCGGGACGAGACAGATGCGAGGATTATGCCGATAAATTCGGCGTACCGTTCTTCAAGGGTCAGAAGCCATGGGGAGTAAAAGCTGATGTTGCAATGCCTTGCGCAACGCAAAACGAAATAGGAATAACAGAGGCAAGGCAGATTATTGCCAACTCAACAAAATACTACATTGAGGTTGCCAATATGCCTACAACAGAGGAAGCTCTTGATTTACTTATGAATACTGACGGAGTTATTGTAGCACCGTCTAAAGCGGTTAATGCGGGCGGCGTATGCGTATCCGGTCTTGAAATGAGCCAGAACAGCCAGAGGCTTTCATGGACAGCCGAAGAGGTAGACACAAAGCTACACAACGCTATGATAGCAATTCACGAAAATTCTGTTAAAGCAGCGGAAAAATACGGGCTCGGATATAACCTTGTTGCAGGAGCTAATATCGCAGGCTTTGAAAAGGTTGCAGAGGCAATGATGGCACAGGGAATATATTAATAATCATAAATTTCCAAAGAAAAAACGGTTGAAGCACGAAGCTTCAACCGTTTTTTATAAACAGTTTTTATTTTTCTGCATTAACTTTTTCAAAGTTATAATCCTTACCCGGGAAAACAGCATTAAGAATTATACCTGCAAGAGCAGCTACGGCAAGAGCAGAAAGAGTAATAGTAAACTTGCCGATTGTGAATGTGATACCGCCTGTAAGACCGAGAGCACAAACAAGGATAACTGCTGCAATAATAGTATTGCGAGGCTTTGAGAAATCAACTTTATTTTCAACGATATTTCTTACGCCGATTGCAGAAATCATACCGTAAAGAATAAATGAAATACCGCCGACAATTGCTGCAGGCATTGAATTTATAAGCGCTGCAAATTTAGGAGAGAAGGAGAAGAGAATTGCGAAATAAGCGGCAATTCTTATAACTCTCGGGTCATATACCTTTGAAAGAGCAAGAACACCTGTGTTTTCTCCGTATGTTGTGTTTGCAGGACCGCCGAAAAGTGAAGATAAGGTTGTTGCAAGTCCGTCACCTGTAAGTGAACGATGAAGTCCCGGATCTGCAATATAGTTTTTACCGCAGGTTGCACCGATAGCTGAAATATCACCGATATGCTCCATCATTGTTGCAAGAGCTATAGGCATAATTGCAATGATTGCGGTAATAGCCTTTGAGGAGTTGTGAACACCGCCGAATACTGTTGAATTCCAATCAATCGGGAATCCGAACCAATCAGCCTCCTTAACAGCTGTAAAATCAATAGCAAAGCTTTCTACGCCAAAGCCGTTACCAACGATTGCACAAACAGCATATGCACCGATAATACCTAAAAGGATTGGAACAATTTTAGCCATACCCTTGCCGAAAATATTAATTATAATGATAAGAGCAAGAGCAATGAGAGCAACCCACCAGTTTGTTTTACAGTTGCTGATAGCAGACGGTGCAAGGCCGAGACCGATAGCAATAATAATCGGACCTGTTACAACAGGAGGGAAAAATTTCATTACCTTGTTAATGCCGACTAATTTTATAAGAGCTGCAAGAACAAGATACAAAAGACCTGCGCAGGCTACGCCGAGACAGGCATAAGGAAGCATTTCCTTATTCGGAGTAGGCATACCGTTTGCGTCCTCGAGCATAGGAGCGATTGTTGCATAACCGCCGAGGAAAGCAAATGATGAACCTAAAAATGCAGGAACCTTGAATTTTGTAAAAACATGAAACAGAAGAGTACCGAGACCTGCCATCAAAAGTGTTGTTGCAACATCAAGACCCGTAATAAGGGGAACAAGAACAGTTGCGCCGAACATAGCAAACATATGCTGAAATCCGAGAACTATCATTCTCGGAACACCGAGCTTACGGGCATCATATATGCCTTCATCGCCGATAGCTATTTTATTTTTAGCCATTTATATTACCTCTTTTCATAAAAATATTTATTAAAATTATTATTTTGTACCGAAAATTCTGTCGCCTGCGTC
>JBJEPL010000164.1:0-11081 GCA_051881215.1 Eubacterium sp.
TGTAATTGCACCGAAGGGCTCAGCCGCATATGATGAGGCTATTGCTAAAGGACATAATTTTATAGACACTAATGATGTGAATTTTACCGAACTTGACGGAGATAATAATTTAGTATATACTGCCGGAGAAAATGAGAGAAAAATTCCTCTGTTTTTTGTTGCTGATTACTGGGACGAAGGCACTATAAACAAATCTTGCTATGATGCACCGTATCAGTTTGTTTTTGATTTTACAAATGACAAAATTATAAATGCGAAAGACTTTTCTCGGTTAGTTAAATTCAATTGTGAATCATAATCTATTTATAAAAGGAGATATAATAATATGATTAATGTTGCTATTGACGGACCTGCCGGCGCCGGTAAATCAACCATTGCCAAGGCTGCTGCAAAGGAGCTTGGCTTTATATATGTAGATACAGGCGCTCTTTACAGGACAATAGCCCTTAATGCAGTCAGAAAGGAAATTATCGACGACGAAGATAAGATTGCCGCAATGCTTGACGATACAAAGGTTGAGCTCGGATTTGCAAAGGACGGTACGCAGTGCGTTTATCTCAACGGTGAGGATGTTTCCTCTCTTATCCGTACGCCGCAGATTTCAATGGGCGCCTCAAAGGTTTCACAGATACCGCAGGTAAGAGCGTTTCTTCTTGATTTACAGCGCGATATTGCGAAAAACAACAATGTAATAATGGACGGAAGAGATATAGGAACGGTTGTTCTGCCAAATGCAAACTGCAAGATTTTCCTTTCTGCTTCACCGCAGTGCCGCGCTCAAAGAAGATATAAGGAGCTTATAGAAAAGGGCGAAAATGTTACCTTTGACGAGGTTCTTGACGATGTAAATAAAAGAGATTATCAGGACTCTCACAGGGAAATCGCTCCTCTTAAGCCAACAGAGGAATCAATTATGGCGGATACTTCAGAGCTTACGCTTGAAGAGTCTGTCAGCCTAATAATAAATATCATCAAGGAGAATATGTAAGTGAAAGAATTTGATTATTCACAGGTCAAGCACTATAAAACCTATAATTTTATTAAGGTTTTGTTTAGACCGCTTATTAAAATTGTTTATAAAATAAAGTTTAAGGGACTTGAAAATGTCCCTAAGGACAGATCAAATTACATAGTAGCAATTAATCATACCTGCGCCTTTGACCCTGTTTTTGTTGCCTGCCCGAAGGAGCTTCCGCCGCTTCACTTTATGGCAAAGGCAGAGCTTTTTTCAAACCCTCTCTCCGCATGGTTTATAACCCATATGTACGGCTTTCCCGTTAAAAGAGGAAAGGGCGATACATCTGCAATTGATTACGGTATAAAGATTATTGAAGAGGGGCATGTTATGGCAATCTGTCCGGAGGGAAAAAGAATTAAGGATAAAGACGGCGTTCCTCAGCGTGCAAAGGCAGGCGTTGCGGTTATTGCAAAGGCAACGGGAGCCGATATACTTCCTGTTGCAATCTGCTGTAACGGTAAAATTAAAGCAGGTAAAAAGGTAGTTGTTTCCTACGGCGAGATTATAAAAAATGAGGATTTGGGTCTTAATAAAGAAGATGTATCTCCTCATGATATAAAAAATGCTGCAAATATGGTTATGGATAAAATAACAGAGCTTTGGGAGGCTGAACGGCATATTGATTAAAGTAGCAAAAACAGCAGGATTTTGCTTCGGAGTAGACCGTGCTGTCAATCTTGTATATGATTTGGTTAATAAGGGAGAAAAGGTTTGCACCCTCGGTCCGATTATTCACAACAGCCAGCTTGTTGAAAATCTCGAATCAAAGGGCGTTAAAATTATTGATAACATTCTTGAGTGCCCCGAGGGATATACTGTCGTAATAAGAACGCACGGAGTTGAAAAGAGCGTTATTGACGCCGCTGAAGCTTCAAATATCAATTTCATCAACGCTACCTGCCCGTTTGTTTTAAAAATTCATAAAATTGTAATGCAGCAGCCCGATGATACCGTTACACTGATTGCCGGCGACGAAAATCATCCCGAGGTTTTGGGCATCCGTTCATATTGCAGGGGCAAAAGCTTTGTCTTTAAAAATGAGGAAGAATTAATAAAAATCCTTGAAGATAACAAATTATGTGAACAAAATTCACTGATTTGCGTTTCTCAGACCACTTTTTCGTTGTCAGAATGGAAAAAATGCGAGAAAATTCTAAAAAAACTATATACAAATTGCAAAATTTATAGTACAATATGTAATGCTACCGCTGATAGACAGGAGGAGGCTGCCGCGCTTGCCAAGAGTGCGCAGGCAATGATTGTTGTCGGCGGAAAACATTCATCAAATACTTGTAAGCTTAAAGATGTATGTACTCCTTATGCCGATACCTTTCTTATCGAAACGGCAAAAGAGCTTGAGGATATCGATCTTTCAGCTTATGATGTAATTGGTGTTACTGCCGGGGCTTCGACACCCTCGGCTATTATCAAGGAGGTACTAAAATCCATGTCCGAAGAAATTATTGAAAAGGAAGTTGAAACAACTGAAGAAGTTGTGGAGACAGCAGAAACCGCTGATAACGCCAATACGGCTGCTGTCAAAGCATCTGCTGATGGTGAGGCAACCTTCGAAGAAATGCTTGAAGAATCATTCAGAGAAGACGAAAACAGCAAGGTTGTAAAGGGTACTGTTGTTAACATTACCCCTACAGAGGTGTTTGTTGATGTTGAGGGAAGAAAGCAGACAGGTGTTATTGCATTTGACGATCTTTCATCTGAGCCTATCGACAAGCCGGAGGATGTTGTTGCAATCGGCGATGTTCTCAACCTTGTTATCATGAAGACTGATGACAGCGAAGGTGTGCTCAAGCTTTCTAAGAAGCTTGTTGACGCATTCAAAGGCTGGGAAGATATTGTAGCCGCTAAAGAATCAGGCGAAGTTCTTGAGGGTACAGTTGTTTCTGTAGTAAAGGGCGGCGTTATTGTCGTTACAAAAGGCACCCGCGTATTCGTTCCTGCATCTCTCACCGGAGTTCCTCGCGGTCAGGAGCTTGATATCCTTAAAGGCACAACAGCACGCTTTAAGGTTATTGATGTCAATGCTTCAAGACGCCGTGCAGTAGGTTCAATCAAGGTTGTAGAAAACGAAGAGAAAAAAGCACGCCAGGAGGCTTTGTGGGCATCTCTTGAAGAGGGCCAGAAGCTTACAGGTACCGTTAAATCGCTTACAAGCTACGGCGCATTTGTTGATATCGGCGGAATTGACGGTATGATTCATATCAGCGAGCTTTCATGGAACCGCATTAAGCATCCGTCGGAAATCGTTAATGTTGACGATGTTGTTGAGGTTACTATCAAGAAGCTTGATGACGAGAATAAGAAGATTTCTCTTGGCTTCAAGAAGATTGAGGACAACCCTTGGGAAATCCTCAAGAGAGATTACCCTGTAGGTACTGACTGCAAGGCTAAAATTGTAGGCCTTGCCGCTTTCGGTGCATTTGCAAACATTATTCCGGGTATCGACGGTCTTATTCATATAAGCCAGATTTCATGGGAAAGAGTTAAAACTCCTGCCGATGTTCTTGCAATCGGCGACGAGGTTGATGTAAGAATTATTGATATCGACTTTGATAAGAAGAGAGTTTCTCTTTCAATGAAAGAGCTTATCGAAAAGCCTGAAGAGAAAATAGAAATCCTTGCTGATGAAGCACCTGCCGAAGCAGCAGAGGAGGAGCCTGCACCTGTTCAGGAGGCTGAAGAGCCTATTGAAGAGACCGAGGCTGAATAATTAACCTACATAATAAAACCTCTGATTGATTTTCAATCAGAGGTTTATTTATACTTAAAAACAATAATATTTATAGCCTCTTTTTACTATGATTTAGTATAAAGAGGCTATAATTTTTAAACAATTTGTTAATACTCTTGACAAATGGAAAATTATTGCTAAAATAGTATTTGTTAGCACTCGAGAGCAAAGAGTGCTAAAAAATACAAATAACATTTTAGAGGTGATATTTTATGACTATTAAACCACTTGCTGACAGAGTTTTACTCAAATCCTTTGAAGCTGAGGAAACAACCAAGAGCGGTATCATTCTTGCCGCATCAGCGCAGGAAAAGCCGGAGATGAGCGAGGTTGTCGCTGTAGGTCCCGGAACAGAGGAAGAGCCTATGACCGTTAAGGTAGGCGATAAGGTTATCATCAGCAAATATTCAGGTACAGAGGTTAAGCTTGACGGTGTTGAATATACTATCACATCTGTTAAGGATATCCTTGCTGTTGTTGAGTAATCATTAAAAACTATTTAGGAGGAATTATTATGGCAAAAGATATTATTTACGGCGAAGATGCCCGCAAGGCTCTTCAATCAGGCATTGATAAGCTTGCCAATACAGTTAAAATCACACTTGGCCCCAAGGGCAGAAATGTTGTTCTTGACAAAAAATACGGTTCACCGCTTATCACAAACGACGGTGTAACAATTGCAAAAGAGATTGAGCTTGACGACCCGTTTGAAAATATGGGCGCACAGCTTGTTAAAGAGGTTTCATCAAAAACTAACGATGATGCCGGTGACGGTACAACAACAGCTACTCTCCTTGCACAGGCTTTTGTCCGCGAGGGAATGAAGAATGTTGCTGCCGGTGCAAATCCGATGGTTGTTAAAAACGGTATCAAGGCTGCTGTTGACGCAACCGTTGAGGCAGTTAAATCAAATTCACAGCAGGTTAAAGGCTCTGCCGATATCGCAAGAGTTGCAACCGTTTCCGCTTCAGACGAGTATGTAGGCTCTCTTATTGCCGACGCTATGGATAAGGTTTCTGCTGACGGCGTTATTACTATTGAAGAGTCAAAAACTGCCGAAACTGTATGCGAGGTTGTTGAGGGTATGCAGTTTGACCGCGGTTATATTTCACCTTATATGGTAACCGATACGGATAAAATGGAAGCTGTTATCGACGACGCAATGCTTCTTATTACAGACAAGAAAATCTCAAGCGTTCAGGATATTCTTCCTCTTCTTGAGTCCGTACTTAAATCAGGTCAGAAGCTTGTTATCATAGCAGAAGATGTTGAGGGCGAGGCTCTTCAGACAATCCTTCTCAATAAGCTTCGCGGAACCTTCACCTGCGTATGCGTTAAGGCTCCCGGCTTCGGCGACAGAAGAAAGGATATGCTTCAGGATATTGCTGTTCTTACAGGCGGTCAGGTTGTAACATCAGACCTCGGACTTGAGCTTAAAGACGCTACAATGGCTATGCTCGGAAAGGCTCGTCAGGTTAAGGTTACAAAAGAGAATACAATCATTGTTGACGGCGCTGGCGATTCTACTGAAATCAAAAACCGTGTAGGCCAGATTAAAACAGCCATTGAGGCTTCAACCTCCGATTTCGACCGTGAAAAGCTTCAGGAGCGTCTCGCAAAGCTTGCAGGCGGTGTCGCTGTTATCAAGGTAGGCGCTGCAACCGAAACAGAGATGAAGGAAAAGAAGCTCAGAATAGAGGATGCCCTTGCCGCTACAAAGGCTGCTGTTGAAGAGGGCATTGTTGCAGGCGGCGGCGTTGCTCTTATCAATGCTATTCCTGCTGTTGAGGCTCTTCTTGATACTGACGACGCAGATTTTAAGACAGGTGTAAATATTGTCCTTAAAGCTCTTGAGGAGCCTGTTCGTCAGATTGCTCTTAATGCAGGTCTTGAAGGCTCTGTTATTGTTGATAAGATTAAGAATTCTAATAAGGTCGGCTTCGGTCTTAACTTTGCAACAAATAACTATTGCGATATGATCGAAGAGGGAATTGTTGACCCTGCAAAGGTTACCCGTTCTGCAATTCAGAATGCAGCTTCGGTTGCCGCTATGGTTCTTACAACTGAGTCACTTGTAACAGATATTAAGGATCCGCAGGCTGATGCTGCGCAGGCTGCCGCTATGGCTGCTGCACAGGGCGGCGGAATGTATTAATCCACGCAATTAATTTATAATAAATACCGCTCGAAGGATTGCCTTTCGGGCGGTGTTTTGCTATACTGTAATTTGTTAAATATAAAAATATTGAGCTGTAGTTATTATGAGTAAAAAAATTTTTTCTTTACTTTTATCATTTATAATAATTTTTACCTCCCTGCTGTCATTGGATATGACGGCATTTTCTGCGTTTTCAACAACACAGACCTCTGTCAGCTCTGTTGATACCGATAAATCCTTAAGCATTTACGATGAATTTAATTTAAAAACCGCAAAAGGCTCCTTTATAATTCCGGGTCTTGAGAATACAGTGTCGTATAATATTGAAAGTAAGCATTATTCCTGTTCTGAAAAAATGGTTCCGCAGGGAATATGCACCCTCGGAGCCTATACACTGATTACTGCATATGATTCTGACGGCACTAACAGGTCTGTAATATATGTTCTTAATCAAACAAAGAAATTGATTAAAACATTAATTTTACCCGATTGTGCTCATGTCGGAGGAATAGCATACGATACAAAAAACAAGCTGATTCTTATTTCAAAGGGTACTAAAAAATGTGTAAGTGCTGTATCCTTTAATGATTTCAGTAAATATATGCGAACGAAACCCGCTTATGTGAAAATCAAATATACTGTTGCGGCTTCCGAAAGTAAATCTCTTCCGGGCGGTGCTTCGGGCGTAACATATCATAACGGTCTTGTCCATATTTTCTATTTTTCAAGCGGTAATGAGAGCAAGGATTTTTGCTATGAGCCCGAATATGACGCAAAGAAAGCAACATATACTTTAAAGCTAAAATATAAAATGTCACTTCCTGATTATACCCAGGCAATGACTATAGTAAATTATAAAGGAAAAACAAGGCTTTTTGTTACTTCTTCATACGGAAGATGCGAAAATAAATATTATTATTTTTCATATCTTTATACTTATACATTTAATGAAAAAACCGGTGAAAAAGAGCTTGATAATGTGCTTGCCTGTCCTCCTATGCTTGAGCAGACAACCTACCATAATAATAAGCTTTATTGCCTGTTTGAGTCGGCGGCCTCGCTCTATAGGGGAGTAAATAAAAACCCTGTTGATACCGTAATACCTTTGAGTATGAGTAAGCTGTGTGACGAAAAAAGCGGAGCCGTAATTAATATAAAAACAAAAAATTCCATCGGCGGAAAAACAGTAACCATCGAATCAAATAAGAAAAATGTAAAGATCTATTATTCCTCCTCTTTGCCATATATTCATTACGGCAGTGTTGCAAACGGCTATCTTTATAATAAGCCGTATCTTAAAACTTCATCCTCAAGGCTTTATGCCGTTGCTGTATATAACGGAAAAATCATTGCCGCCGATACAATGAATATAACTATCGGCAAAGCCGCAATGCCAACGGGTCTTAAGGTTAAATCCACCACTAAAAATTCCGTAACTCTTAAGTGGAGCAAGGTGAAGGATGCCGACGGATATTATATTTACCGAAGCGAAAATCCCAATGATGGCTATGAGATTTACGGCGAGGTTAAGGGCAACAAAGTAACCTATAAGGATACAGGTCTTAAATCAAATAAAAAATACTATTATAAAATTATTTCATATAAGTACGGTTGCCGCACCTCCGACAAAACAAATTATGTTTCGGCAAAAACAAAAAAGGCTTGACAAATCAGATTTGAGGTATTATTATATTACCACTAACAGTTAATGCGTTGATGAGAACACGGCTTGTTTTTTATTTGTTTAAGAGAGTCGGCGGCCGGTGTAAGCCGATACAAATTTGAACAAAGTTATCCTCTCTGAGCAGCTGTGCCGAACTTAAGTAAGTACAGTCGGTTTCCTCCGTTATCGGGATAGTGTATGTAAGTACATAAAGTGCGTTTATTTACTAAACGAAAAAGAGTGGTACCACGGTTTATTATCGCCTCTTTGCCTATGGCAAGGGGCGTTTATTTTTGCTTAATAAAATTATGAAAGAGGATTATGAACAATGGCAGATTTAGTAGAAATCCGTTGGCACGGCAGAGGCGGTCAGGGCGCTAAAACAGCAGCGCTGCTTCTTGCTGATGTAGCCTTTAAAACAGGTAAATTTGTTCAGGGCTTTCCTGAATACGGGCCGGAGCGAATGGGAGCTCCGATTACAGCGTATAACCGAATAAGTTCATCTGAAATCCGAGTTCATTCCAATATTTATGATCCTGATTTTGTTGTAGTTGTTGATTCCGGTTTGCTTAAAACGGTTGATGTTACCCAAGGTCTTAAAGAGGGCGGGGCAATTGTTGTCAATACTTCAAAAACTCCGCAGGAAATAGCAAAAAGAATTGACGGCTTTAACGGAAAAATATATACCATCGACGCGAGAAAGGTATCCGTTGCCTGCCTCGGAAAGTATTTCCCTAATACACCGATGCTTGCGGCTATCGTTAAGGTTTCCGGTGTTATGGATAAGGATGTATTTCTTAAAGAAATGGAAAATTCATTTTCACACAAATTTGCATCAAAGCCTGAAGTTATCGAGGGTAATATGAACGCTCTTAAAATGGCTTTTGATGAAGTAAAATAAGGAGGCGGCAAATATGAAATCAGATGTTAATAAGCTCCACCTTGAATGTAAATGGCAGGATCTTACCGAAGGTATGCAGATTTACGGTGAAATGACTTCAAAGGATTTTAATACAGGCGAGTGGACCTCTCATCAGCCTGTTCTTGATGAAGATAAATGTATAGATTGCCTTATGTGTGTTCCTGTTTGTCCTGACAGCGTTATATCTGTTGTTGACGGCAAAAGAGGTCCTTTTGATTACGCACATTGCAAAGGTTGCGGCATTTGCGTTAAAGCATGCCATGTCGGTGCAATAACAATGAAGGGGGTTAAATAATATGGCAAGAAAAGACCGTTTAAGCGGTAATGAAGCGGTTGCCGAGGCTTTGCGCCAAATCAACCCTGATGTTATGGCGGCATTCCCGATTACACCGTCAACCGAAATTCCGCAGTATTTTTCAAAGCTTGTTGCAAACGGCAAGGTAGACAGCGAGTTTATCCCTGTTGAGTCCGAGCATTCAGCAATGTCCGCCGTAATCGGCGCGCAGGCAGCAGGTGCAAGAAGTGTTACAGCAACCTCGTCGGCAGGTATGGCTCTTATGTGGGAGGAGCTTTATCTTGCGGCGTCAAACCGTCTGCCTTGTGTTTTAACCCTTGTGAACAGAGCGCTTTCCGGTCCCATCAATATCAACTGCGACCACAGCGATTCAATGGGCGCAAGAGACGCAGGCTGGATTCAGATTTACGCTGAAAACAATCAGGAGGTTTACGATAATCTTTGTATGGCTTACCGTATTGCGGAGCATAAGGATGTCAAGCTTCCGGTTATGATTTGTCAGGACGGCTTTATTACCTCTCACGCAGTTGAAAATATTATTCTTAACGAGGACGAAGAGGTTAAAAGCTTTGTCGGAGAATATGAGCCTGAAAATTATCTGTTGAATCCCGAATGTCCTATGGCAGTCGGCCCCTACAGCGTAACAAATTACTATTTTGAAGCTAAAAGAGCACAAGCGCAGGCACTGAAAAATGCAAAGCAGGTTACTCTTGATGTAGCAAAGGAATACGCAAAAATTACCGGCAGAGAGTACGGACTTTTTGAAGAATACAAAATGGACGACGCCGAATATGCCGTTGTAATTATCGGTTCTGCGGCAGGCACAACAAAGGACGCTGTTGATAAGCTTCGCGAGCAGGGCGTAAAAGCAGGTCTTATTAAAATAAGACTATTCAGACCGTTTCCGGGCGAGGAAATAGCAGAGTCTCTTAAAAATGTTAAAGCAGTTGCTCTTATGGACAGAACAGAGTCATATAATGATTGCAGCGGTCCTTTAGGCTCCGAGGTGTCAACAGCTCTTTACAGAGCAAAGGCAGACACTCTTGCCGTTAACTATGTTTACGGCTTGGGCGGAAGAGATGTCAAGGTGTCGGATATGATTAATGTTTATCATGAGCTTGAAAAAATTGCGCAGGCAGGCGAGGTGAGTGAGCCTTACCGCTATATGGGCGTAAGAGAATAAGGAGGCGGTTTTTATGTATAATTTTAAAGAATATGTTTCAAGAGAAGACCGTCTTGCAGGCGGACACAGAATGTGCGCAGGCTGCGGCGGAACAATCGCAGTAAGAAATGTTTTAAAAGCAATTAAGCCGGGCGATAAAGCCGTTATAGGCAATGCAACGGGTTGCCTTGAGGTTTCATCTTTTATGTATCCTTATACTGCTTATAAGGACAGCTATATTCATAACGCTTTTGAAAATGCCGGAGCAACAATGGCAGGCGTTGAAGGCGCATATAATGTTTTAAAAAGAAAAGGTAAGCTTGACGAAACATACAAATTTATCACCTTCGGCGGTGACGGCGGTACATATGATATCGGCTTTCAGTCGTTGAGCGGCGCTATGGAGCGCGGACATGATATGGTTTATGTTTGCTATGATAACGGCGCTTATATGAATACAGGTATTCAGCGTTCATCAGCAACTCCTATGTTTGCAGATACAACAACAACTCCTGTCGGCAAGCAGTCGGGCGGCAAGCCGCAGTACAGAAAAGACCTTACCGCAATAATTGCAGAGCATCAGGTGCCTTATGTTGCGCAGACTACTTTTGTTCAGAATTTCCGTGACCTTTACAGAAAATCCGAAAAAGCAATTTATACTCACGGTGCGGCTTTTCTTAATATTATGGCTCCTTGTCCGAGAGGCTGGAGATATGCAACTCCTGATATTATGGAGATTTGTAAGCTCGCTGTTGAAACAAGATATTGGCCTCTTTTTGAGGTAGTAGACGGTAAATGGATTCTTAACTATGAGCCGAGAAATTATGTTCCTATTGAGGAATGGCTTGTTAAGCAGGGAAGATTTAAGCATATGTTTAAGCCTGAAAACGAGTGGATGATTGAAGCCTTTCAGAAAGAGGTTGACCGCCGTTGGTATGAGCTTCTTGACAGAGTTTCCGAAGTCCGCGGCGCATAAAAACAGAATATTTTATAAAAAATACCCTCCGAATGTATCACACAATCGGAGGGCTTCTTTATGCCTTTTAGGTTAATTTTAATCCTTTTGAAGCAGAATTCTGTCGTTATCAAAATCCTTATTTTCTTTTTCTTAGAT
>JBJEPL010000165.1:0-11058 GCA_051881215.1 Eubacterium sp.
CAATTCCGCTCCCGGGAACAGGCGGATGGACCGGCGCATTGCTTGCTTCACTGCTTCATCTTGACAAAAAAAAGAGCTTCGGCGTTATATGTATCGGTGTATTCATAGCCGGACTTATTATCACTATATTAAGTCTTATTTTCGGAGCAGTAGTTTTTTAATATGAATAACGAAGAAAAATTACTAATTGAAATATGCAAATGCTATATGAACAGCGAAAGCATATTCCTGCCGGATAACATTAATTATCCGGCTTTATTTAGATTGTCAAAGGCGCATAATCTTGCACCAATATGCCACTGCGCGTTTACAAATGCAAAAAATGCAGAAATTATACCTAATAACTGCATTGATGATTTTAAAAATAATTTTTTAGACTGTATCTATCTTTGCGAATGTCAGTCTGTATGTATTGATGATATTAAAAGCCTTTTTTCGGATAATGAGATACCTCATATTTTCTTTAAAGGCGCAGTATTGAGAAATCTTTATCCCGTCCCCCAAAGCCGGCCTATGGGCGATATAGACCTTCTTATAAAGCCCGAGTACCGAGACAGGGTTAAAAAAATACTTACCGAGGCAGGCTTTGAGTGCACTGCCCAAAACGGACCTGTATTTGATTACAGGCGCAATAATGTTCTCGTTGAGGTACATACAAGACTTATTTCCGAATTCGGTGAAAAAGCCTTTTCAGACCCGTTTTCGCACGCTGTATTTGACGGGTACTCGGGAAAACTTGAAGAAAATTACCACTTTGCCTATTTGATTGCTCACACGGCGCATCATTTTAAATTTTACGGTGCGGGAATCAGGCATATCCTTGATATGGCTGTATTCCAAAAAAATGCCGATATTGACATAAATAAGGCATTGGAATTTCTTGCCGACATAAATCTGGACAGGTTTGCAAAAACCGTTTTATCCGTTTGCAGAAAGTGGTTTTGCGTGGGCAGAGCTTTTACAGAGGATACCGAAAAAACGGAGAGCTTTCTCTGTAAGCGCGGAGCTTTCGGCGGTATGAACAAAAACAAGGGCGCTGTCCTAACAAGAAAAGAGCTTGAAAGGGGCAAGGAAAAATCCTCCCTTAAAATGAAGCTTTCTCTTGCTTTTCCGCCGTACAGCAGGCTTAAAGAAATTCCGTATATCAAATTCATCGACGGCAGACCTTGGCTGACTCCGTATGCCTGGTGTTATCGCTTTTATTTTAATTTAAAAAACAGAAGGGATTTTATGAAGGACGCCGTAAATTCCCTTGATGATGAAAATACGCTGTCATTAGCAAAAGAAGAATTAAAATTTTTTGAGGAGATTGGATTAATATGAAACCTGTTTCAATAATCATAATAATAGCGGCAATAATTGCAGTTTTATTGGTCTGCTTTTTTGCGTGGTTCTTTACTCTTAAGGTAAACGGAATATGCCCTATTTGCGCTATGAAAAAATTATTTTTCCCAACAAAGCTGACGATTGATACAGAGAATGACCCCGATTACGATAACGGCGCCGCTCTGACTCCCCCTATGGGCTGGTCAACCTGGAATACCTTTAGAAACAATATTGATCAGGATTTGGTTTTAGAATCTGCCAGGGCAATGAAGGACAGCGGATTGGCTGACGCAGGTTATCAGTATATCAATCTTGATGACTGCTGGCAAAGCTCTCTGCGCGACAGCGACGGAAAGCTTCAGGGAGATTTAAAAAGATTCAGCCGCGGTATTCCTGCTCTGATTAAAGACATTAACGAGCTTGGTTTAAAGGTTGGACTTTATTCGTCAAACGGAACCCTCACCTGCGAGGATTTTCCGGCTTCTCTCGGCAACGAGGAGCTTGACGCAAAAACAATGGCTTCCTGGGGCTGTGAATTCTTTAAATACGATTTCTGCCATCATCAAAAAATTAACGGCAGCTGCCCTGCCATAGCTTCAATTGAAATAAACCGACTCGAAGACGATAATGTTATTTACCTTAATCCCGAAGACGCCGAATTTGAGGGAAGAGCTAAAATCATAAATATTTCCGAGCTTCCCGACAAAAAGGCAATAGGATATATCGGCTACGGTGCGGGCACGGCATTATTCAAAAGGAATATTGAAGAAGCCGGAAAATATGCCCTTACCGTTGTTTATCACAAAACCTTGAGCCGAAAAAAGAAATATATGCAGATTGTTATAAACGGCAGGATATATGAAATTTTCTTCCCTGAAACAAATTCCTTCAGCCCGACAGGAAGAGAGCAAATCATAGTTGAGCTTTCAGAGGGCGAAAATACCTTTTTACTTAAAAACCCCGTAATTACCCTTGCCGACTCATCATATGTTCAATATAAGCGTATGGGCGACGCTTTAAAGCGTGCTTCTCACCAATGGGCGCAAATTACCAAAACAGAAGAAAAGCCCATTGTTTACTCTATATGTGAATGGGGTACGGCTTTCCCTTGGAACTGGGGCAGAAAAGCAGGAAATATGTGGAGAACAACGCATGATATTATGGCAAAATGGACAAGCATAGTTCTGCTCTACAAATATACTATGAAGCAGTATGAGCACGCAGGTCCCGGAGCCTGGAACGATCCCGATATGCTTGAGGTAGGCAACGGAAAGCTTACGGAAAATGAAAATCAGGCTCATTTTTCATTATGGTGTATGATGGCTGCTCCGCTTATGCTTGGCAACGATATACGGCAGTTTGTTGACGGAGGAAACGCTCCTGTTAACGCAAACTCCACACTTAAAATTGTTACTAATAAGCAGCTTATAGCAATCGACCAGGATACGCTCGGCAAGCCTGCAAAAATTCTGAAAAAATCAAACGGTATTGACATACTTGCCCGTCCGCTTTCAAACGGAGATGTTGCTCTTTGCATATTCAACCACGGTCTTTCCGCTAAAAGCGTTAATTTCAATCTTGATAATCTTGCAGACGATGAATATTTGAGCTTTGCACCGGCGCAGCAGTATGAGCTTCACAATTTATGGAGCGACGAAAGAACAACAGCAAAAACTCTTTCGGCTTCAGTTGAAAAGCACAGCGTTAAGGTTTACAGAGTAAAAGCATTATAAAATAGTTATACTATTACAGAAAAACACCATCCGATTTCGGATGGTGTTTGTTTTCTTTATGTACTTTTAAAGCAATTAGTTATTGATGAGCTTATCCTCTTCGTTATTCCAGCTATAGAGCTTACGAACTTCAGCGCCTACAGCCTCTGACGGATGCTCTGCTGCAAGCTTTCTCATAGCCTTGAAGTGAACCTGACGGCCTGCCGGGCTCATATCAAGAAGGAACTCTTTAGCGAATGAACCGTCCTGAATATCGGAAAGAATCTTCTTCATGGCCTTCTTTGTATCTTCAGTAATGATTTTAGGACCTGTAATATAGTCGCCGTATTCAGCAGTATTTGAAATTGAATATCTCATTCCTGCAAAGCCTGACTGATAAATAAGGTCTACGATAAGCTTCATCTCGTGGATACACTCAAAGTAAGCATTTCTCGGGTCATAGCCTGCTTCGCAAAGAGTTTCAAAGCCTGCCTGCATAAGTGCGCATACACCGCCGCAAAGAACAGCCTGTTCACCGAAGAGGTCTGTTTCTGTTTCTGTTCTGAAGGTTGTTTCAAGAACACCTGCACGCGCACCGCCGATACCGAGTGCATAAGCAAGTGCCTTATCAAGAGCGTGACCTGAAGCATCCTGCTCAACTGCTACAAGGCAAGGAACACCTTTGCCTGCCTGATACTCGGAACGAACTGTATGGCCCGGTCCTTTTGGAGCAATCATAGTTACATCAACAAATTTAGGCGGCTTGATTGTACCGAAATGGATATTGAAGCCGTGAGCAAACATAAGCATATTGCCCTCTTCAAGGTTTGGCTCAATCTCGTTCTTATAAACATCAGCCTGAAGCTCATCGTTAATAAGAATCATAATAACATCTGCCTGCTTTGCAGCCTCTGCTGTTGTGAATACTTCAAAGCCCTGTGCCTCTGCTTTAGCCCAGGATTTGCTGCCCTCATATAAACCGATAATAACATCGCAGCCTGATTCCTTTAAGTTAAGAGCATGAGCGTGACCCTGTGAACCGTAACCGATTACGGCAATCTTTTTACCTGCAAGGTAATCGAGATTACAGTCTGATTGATAATAAATCTTTGCCTCTGACATTTTGTTTTCCTCCCTAATATTGGCAATTTAGTTCAAACGAGTTGTATGATTACCCGCCTGAATTTTTAACAATTCATATTATAACTTGTATGATGTCTAATGTCAACAACAAATTACAAATTATTTTACAATCTTTCCATGGCGTGAATTATATGCAGTCTCATCGCAGTTCTTGCACCCTCGGGATTTCTTTTTTTAAGAAAATCCATAATGAGCCTGTCGTCCTTGAGATTATCTTCGCTGACATCCTGGTCCTTTGTCAAAACCACTACGCCTTTTTTTATAGCGTTGAAGATAATCGGCATAAACTGTTTTACAAAAGCGTTGTGAGTTGCGTTGGCAATACTCTCGTGAAATTTTTGCTCGTCCTCTGTTCTGTCCTCGCCGCTTAATATTTTTTTCTCAATCTCTTCGCCATAGTAACAGATTATTTCTATCTCCTCATCAGTAGCCCTCTCCGCCGCTAAATAGGCGCAGTCCGGCTCAAACATAAGCCTCATTTCAAACAGGTCGTCAAGCCCCGATGCAATATCATTAAAATTCTGAGAGCTTATGATTGTGTTTGATGTGACAAAGGTTCCCCTGCCCCTTTTTATTTCAAGGATACCGCTTGTGGTCAGTATTTTAATTGCTTCTCTCAAGGTTGAACGGCTTACTCCAAGCTCAAGAGCCAAATCATTTTCATTAGGCAGCTTATCCCCGACGGAAAAGCGGTTTTCCTCTTCAATCATTTTGATTATCTGCTGTGCCGTGCTGTCGGCAAGCATTTCCGATTTACCCATAATTACACCTCTTTGCATTATAATATCACATAGGGTAATGAAATGTCAATATGTTGTCGGACATCATACAAATAATTACATTAAATGCGCTCCTTTTTCTTCTTATTTTGTATATTTTAATGAATTATTTTCATATTACTTGTAAAATGCAGGCAAATAGAGTAAAATCAGTAATATAAGGAGCGATAAATTTGAACAAGGTAAAACAGTTAAGATTTTATATAGAATCATTATGCGTATATAATTTGAAAAAGGATGAGGTTATTAACGCTTTATTTGAGCTTCTTCAAAATGCTGACAGCGAAAGAGTTCTTGAAAAGCAAAGTGATTTTTTTCAGAAGGTCACAAGCCATAAATCTTTAAAGGATTATATTTCAAGGCTTATATTAACAGACGACAACGCTTTTACAAAGGCCGCCGCACGAGGGAGCATTGACTCTCTGCCTGCTGCTGTATTAAACGGCGTAAAGAGCGATTTAAAAAAGCTTGAAGCAATCAGCAATATTGAACCGCATGATATTTACGATTCGGTTGCAGACAGTGATTTAAAGCAGGTTTTGGCAACACTTCCGTCATGGGAAACGGGAGAGCCTGTTTCTCCGCTGAAAACAGGTTGGGAAAATCAGATTGACGATTTGGCAAAATACCATAAGCTTAATGGATACGGTATATTCTCAAAATATGTTGCATTTACCTGGCGCGAGCACTCGCTTTATCCCCTTGCAAGCACGGATTTGATTAAGCTGTCCGATTTAAAAAATTACGAGCTTCAGCGTCAAAAGGTTATTGACAACACTGAAAGCTTTGTTAACGGCTTTCCGGCAAACAATGTTCTTTTGTACGGTGACAGAGGCACGGGAAAAAGCTCAACCGTGCACGCAGTATTAAATGAATACGCAAATATGGGCCTTAGAATGATTGAAATTTCAAAAAGCGATATTCCCGATTTGACTGTTATCAGAGAATTACTTGCGGAAAGCCCTATGAAATTCATAATTTTTATTGACGATTTGTGCTTCGACTCACACGACGACTCATTCGGAGAGCTTAAAGCGGCGCTTGAGGGCAGCCTTTCAGGCAGAAAGCCCAACACGCTTATTTACGCCACATCAAACCGCCGTCATCTTATTAAAGAGAGCTTTTCCGACCGTGAAAACGATATCAACAGAAATGATATTATGCAGGAGCAGTTGAGCCTTTCGGACCGCTTCGGTCTCTCGATAACCTTCGTCAACCCCGATAAAAAGGATTATCTTGATATTGTTGAGAAAATAGCCGCCGACAGGAGGCTTGATGTTGATAAAAGTAAGCTGTTTCTTGTTGCAGAGCAGTGGGCGTCACGCAAGGGCGGAAGGTCTCCGAGATGTGCAAAGCAGTTTATTGACTATATTGAAAGCTGTGTTCTTCGAGGTAAAGAATGGTAATAATGGGATAACTTTCAGTTAAAATATTATTAAAAATCTTTATAAAAAATTCACCAAAATAACAAAAAATGAACAATTAGCGATGCTATAATGGCACCAATGAAACAAAGGAGAAAGAAAAATGAGTACAAAAATTCTTGTAGTTGACGACGACCATAACATATGCGAGCTTTTAAAGCTTTATCTTGAAAATGAAGGCTATTCCGTTTTCGTAGCAAATGACGGTCAGGCAGCCGTAAACACCTTTCAGGCAAAAACACCCGATTTGGTTTTGCTTGACATAATGCTTCCTAAAATGGACGGCTGGCAGGTTTGCAGGGAGATAAGAAAGACCTCCTCTGTTCCTATAATTATGCTTACGGCAAAGGGCGAAACCTTTGATAAGGTTCTCGGTCTTGAGCTTGGCGCCGACGACTATGTTACGAAGCCTTTTGACGCAAAAGAGGTTATGGCAAGAATCAAGGCTGTTTTAAGAAGAACAAACGGAAGCCAGACTTCTGCCGACGACAATAAAAAGGTTGTTGTTTATGACAACCTTGAAATCAACATAGTTAACTATGAGCTCAAGGTTAAGGGCGTTGCAATTGATACGCCTCCTAAAGAGCTTGAACTTATATATCATTTTGCTTCAAATCCTAACAGAGTATACACCCGTGACCAGCTTCTTGACGAGGTATGGGGATTTGATTACTACGGCGATTCGAGAACAGTTGATGTTCATGTTAAGCGCCTTCGTGAAAAGCTTGAAGGTGTTTCCGATAAATGGTCTCTCAAAACCGTATGGGGTGTAGGATACAAGTTTGAAACTAAGGATTAGGGAGAAAAATGTCAATAAAGGAAACCTTAAAGGGTCAATTCTTAAAAAACAACATTTTTGCTAAATATTTCATCTTATTCGCGGCAATTTTCCTCGTTGTACTTACTATCCTCGGAACAACCTTGATTATTCTTGTTAATGTTTACACTCAAAATGAGAATACGGAGCTTTTAAGAGAAAACACGCAATCAATTTCAAACAGTGTTAATTCCACGCTGATTGTGCAGGATATGAATAACAGCTATTCTGTTGAAAAGGAAATGATTTGCAATACCTTAAGCGTTATTTCAAAATCAATAGACGCTGACATATTTGTATGCGATGTAGAAGGAAATATTATTTTATGCAAGGAAAAGGCAGATACGATGCCTTTTTTAGGGCAGTTTATCCCCTGCGCATACCACAATGATTATCATATAGGCGACACTCTGCTTCAAAAGGTATATGAAAACGGGTATGTAGGCAAAAGCATGGTAAACGGCAAGCTTTGCTATATCGTAGGATGTCCTATTTACAGTGATAATCAGATTATCGGCTCTGTTTTTGCAACTACTCAAACAGGCGTTGATTCCCTCGCGCTTGCAGTTATAAGAATGTTTTTATTCAGCGCGTTTGCAAGCCTTGTTTTAGGATTTATATGTATATGGCATCTTACAAAAAGCCTCGTTACGCCTCTGCGCCAGATGAGCACTGCGGCTAAAAAATTTGCTGTAGGTGATTTTTCATACCGCGTAAAGGTAACCGGCTCCGACGAGCTTGCCGATTTGGGAAAAGCGTTTAACGATATGGCTGACGCTCTTGACACACTTGAATCCTCGCGACGAAGCTTTGTATCGAATGTATCCCACGAATTGAGAACGCCGATGACTTCAATAGGCGGATTTATCGACGGTATTCTTGACGGAACCATTCCGAAAGAAAAAACAGATTATTATCTTAATATTGTCAGCGGCGAAATTCGACGCCTTTCCCGCCTTGTTGTTGCTATGCTTAATATGAGCAAGATTGAATCGGGCAGCTTTGAAATGAAGCCGAATAATTACGATATTACCGACCAGATTATCCATATTCTTTTAACCTTTGAGCAAAAGATTGAAGAAAAGCATATAGAAATAATCGGTCTTGAAGATTTGCCGCCGACATATATAGTTGCCGATACCGATATGATTTATCAGGTAATTTATAATATATTTGACAATGCTGTAAAATTTACTAATGAGGGCGGATATATCAAGGTTACCCTTAATGACCTGAATGATAAAATCGAGGTTCACATTAAAAACAGCGGTATAGGCATTAAACAGGAGGAGCTTTCAAAGGTATTTGAACGCTTTTATAAGGTTGATAAATCCCGAAGCCTTGATGCCAAAGGCGCAGGGCTGGGACTTTATATAGTAAAAATGATGGTGGAAATGCACAGCGGAAGCATTTATGCAAAAAGTGACGACGAAAGCTCTGCAGAGTTTGTATTTACTCTTCCGAAAGCATACTCCCCTATCTACAAAAAGGAGAAAAAGTAATGAACGAATTTGATAATGAACAAAAAAATAACGGGACATATTATACTCCTCCCGTAAATGATAACCAACAGCAAAACGGTTCTTATCATTATTCCTACAACAACGGCTATAATAATTCAAATCAGGGTTATAATCAGAACAGCTACACTTATAATTCCGATACCCCGACAGGTGAAAATCCCGACCAAAAGCCGCCTAAAAAGAAAAACAGTGCGG
The DNA here is from genome assembly GCA_051881215.1 of Eubacterium sp. Lineage (GTDB taxonomy): Bacteria > Bacillota > Clostridia > Oscillospirales > Acutalibacteraceae > Eubacterium_R. Next base: position 8,920 of record JBJEPL010000165.1, read on the forward strand.
TAAAGGCAATAATTGTTGTTATTGTTTTATGCTTTCTCGTGGCAGTCGGAGGAATTGTTGCCGCAATCGCAGGCTTTTCATTTAATACCTCAAGTGAGAAAAGTGACATATCACAATCCGAAGAGGCTGATGATTCGGCACAGGTTCAGACAAATGATTCCGAAGCAGTTCCTACAAAGGATACCGAAGGAAAATACACCGTTGCAGGCGTATATAAAGAAAATGTTGATTCCTGCGTTGGAATTACGGTTTATTCGCAGCAGGCAAATGCTTACAACTATTTTTACGGCTACGGTCAGCAGGGAGGCAACAGCTCCGGCAGTAATGAGCCGTCTCAATCCGGTGAAGGCTCGGGCATACTTATGCTTGAAGCAAACAATAAGACCTATGTTTTAACCTGCGCTCATGTTATCAGCGATGCTGACAGCTTCACTGTTACGCTTAATGACGGAAGCGAGTATGAAGCCGCAATGGTCGGCTACGACAGCCAGACCGATATAGGCGTTCTTTCTATTGATAAAACAGGTCTTAATATAGCAGAATTTGCAGACAGCGATCAGCTTGTTGTCGGTGAGCAGGTTGTTGCAATAGGCTGTCCGGGAGGACTTGAATTTATGAATTCAACCACAAGCGGATATATTTCCGCACTTGACAGACCTATTTCCTCAACAATAGGATACGACAATAATTGTATTCAGATTGACGCTGCTATCAATCCGGGCAACAGCGGCGGCGCACTCTTTAATATGCAGGGCCAGGTAATAGGCGTTAACTCTTCAAAAATTGCTTCTACCGAATACGAGGGTATGGGCTTTGCAGTTCCGTCATCAACGGCAATTGCAACCGCGAACAGCCTTATCAAGGTAGGCTATGTTGAGGGAAGAGCAAAAATAGGTATAACCTATAATGCAATTACTAACTTTAATAATTCCTCTGCGGTTATTGAGGCGCTTGAAGAAAAAGGCTTCAAGGACGCAAAGGGCACAATGGTTATTGACAGCGTTGACAGCTCTTCAGACCTTGCAAATAAAGACATTAAGCAATACGATATGATTGTTGCCGTAAACGGTGAAACTCTCACCTCAACAGATGTTATGACCTCTGTTTTAGCTGATTCAAAGCCCGGCGACACAATTACCCTTTCAATCGCGAGAATTGAAAACAATGAGATTACCGTAAAAGAAGTTGAATGTAAGCTTATTGAATCAAAAGGATAAATATTGATTAAATAATTCATAAATTTCACCCTTTTTGCCTGACATATGATATAATGGAGGCAGAAGGGTGATTTTTTAATTATCTTTATTTGTAATAACAGCTACGGAGAATATTATATGATTAAGATTTACGATAAGCTTCCGCAAGAAGCGAAGGATATAAGAGAAGAAGTATTTATGAAGGAGCAGAGCTTTACCGATGAATTTGACGACACTGATGATATATCAAAGCATTTTGTATTGTTCATAAATGAAAAGCCTGCCGCGACATGCAGAGTATTTTTTGATAATGATAAAGGCTCTTATATGATAGGAAGAATAGCCGTAATCAAAGAATTTCGCGGAAAAGGGCTCGGAGAAAAAACAGTCAAAGCGGCTGAACAGTATATAAAAGAAGCCGGCGGTGCAAGCGTTAAGGTATCGTCGCAGGTCAGAGCTTCTGCTTTTTATAAAAAGCTGGGATACCGTGAGACGGGCGGAATTTATTTGGACGAGGATTGTCCTCACATAATGATGGAAAAGAAATTGAATATCTCCCCGTCAGAGTCTTTTTCTGATTTCTAATAAAACAAAAAGAGCATTTCCGTTTAAATCGGAAATGCTCTTTAAGCTTTATATATTATAATTCCGCAATAAGCTCTACTTCACAAAGCACGCCTTTAGGCAAATCCTTTACCGCTACGCATGAGCGTGCAGGCTTTGATGTGAAATAATTACCGTAAATCTCGTTGAATTTTGCAAAATCGTTTATGTCCGCAAGAAAGCATACGGTTTTAACTACCTTATCCATAGAGGTTCCTGCTGCTTGAACAACAGCCTTAAGATTTTCGCACACCTGAATTGTCTGCTCCTCAATAGTAACTGCCTCAACAGTATTTGTTTTGGGGTTTATTGCAATCTGACCTGATGTAAAAAGCAAGCC
>JBJEPL010000166.1:0-11047 GCA_051881215.1 Eubacterium sp.
AGCGGGTGGTTCTTTGTTTTGCTCAAAGAGCAAAACTGTCTAAAGACGCTAATAAAAAAGAGAGGCATTGCCTCTCTTTAAAAATTACAAGATACTTTTGCAAATAAAATTATCTATATATTCATAAACCTCTTCTTTATTTGTTTCATTAAGTATTTCATGCCTTGCATCGGGATAAAGCTTTAAATCGACTTTTGTATGTCCCGTTTTAATAAGCCTGTCATAAACCTCCTGAACACCCTTGCTGTAATTACCTACAGGGTCCATAGAGCCGCTTATGAGGAGAATAGGCATATCGCTTTGAATATTTTGCGCCCACTTATCGGTATTACATTCTATGCAAAGCTTTGCCAAATCCTGATAACCGCTTGAAGAAAACATAAATCCGCAGTACTCATCGGCAACATAATCGTCAATAGTCTTTGTATCCCTGCTGCCCCAGTCATAATTGGTGCGGTGCTCAAACGGCTTATCATAGGCAGAAAAGCCCATTTTGTAAAGCCACGGTGATTTATACTTTTTACCCTTAAATGCACTTACAATATTTGTAAGCCCTATGCTGACATTAGCCAAAGGATTTGTTCCGGAAGTTCCGATAAACACTGCCGCGTCGAAGCAGTTGCCGTATTCGTTGATAAAGCAACGCATAATAAGGCTTCCCATTGAATGGCCGCATATTACATATTTTTTATCGGGATATTCTCTTTTTGCAATGGTCATTAAGGTTTTTGCATCTGCAATAATATCCTTATAACCGTCTTTATCTCCGAAATAGCCGAGCATATTTTTGTCGCTGTTTGATTTACCGTGATTAATCATATCGTTCATAAAAACAGCGTAGCCCATATTGACAAAAGCCTCTATAGCGGCTTTATATCTGCCGCAATGCTCAGCCATACCGTGGTGGATTTGCAGCACCGCCTTCACATTACCGTCATCGGGGGACCACTGCCATGCCTTTATTTCGCAAAGCCCCGATATACTCGGATAAGAATATTCCTTAACCTTCATAAAAATACCCCTTTCTTAAAGCATTTATTTATATATTTTACTCCTCTTTAGGCAAATCGGATGTGCAGCAAGAGCACTTTGTTGCGTCAACAGGAATTTCACTCTTGCAGTAAGGACAGGTTTTTGTTTTCGGAGCCTCCTCCTCTTCAGGCTTCTTAACAAGTGAAACTGCTTTATTAACAGCCTTGACAATACAAAAGATGATAAATGCCATTATTATAAAATTAATAATTGCAGAAATAAAAGCGCCGTAATCTATGTAGTTATTACCGATAAGATGAATTTTACCCTCAACCTCGGCGCCGCCGATGCAGTTAATTATCGGCTTGATAATATTATCTGTCAACGATGTTACAATGCTCGAAAAAGCACCGCCGATGATAACGCCGACAGCCATATTAAGAGCACTGCCTCTTGTGATAAATTCTTTGAATTCCTGTAAAAATTTTTTCATTTGGACATCCTCTTTTCTTTTTTTATATTCTTGTATTATAAATACTTTTTTATCATATCATATTACACCTGTAAAATCAAATTCGGGGATAAATTTTTTATCGGCAGAGCTTAATTGCTGTATAAATATATTATTCAATCCCTTATCAAGCGCATAATTTACAACCTTTTGATACTCGCGCTTTGTTATTTTTCTGTTTATTTCGGGATAATCGGCTAAATCACCGCATGGAATATACTGCGCCATTAATGACAAATATGTATCTTTTAAATTCTCATACATCCAATCAATAATCTTCAAAGAAGAATTTGTATTTTGCGGAAGAATAAGATGGCGGACAATAAGACCCGATTTCATAATTTCGCCGTCAAAGCTGTCGCTCACCTGCCTGCGCATTTCCAAAATTGCAGACGAAGCCTTTTCAAAATAATCCTTTGCGCAGGAATACCTCATTGCTTTATCGGGTCTTATATATTTTAAGTCGGGTAGATAGATATCAATAAGGCCTTCAAGCTCCTTAAGTGAGCTTACCTCTTCATATGCGCTTGTATTATAAACAACGGGAACAGGGCTTTTCCATTTTGACAAAACCTCGGCAATACGGTGCGAATAATGAGTGGGATTTACAAGATTAATATTTTCAGCACCCTGCTCTATAAGGCTTTCAAATATCTCAATAAGCCTGTCATCGGTTATGCTGACGCCTTTATTTTCTCTGCTGATTTCATAATTTTGGCAATATACACAACGAAGATTACAGCCGCTGAAAAAAACAGCAGCGCTTCCGTTTTTTCCGCTTATGCAAGGCTCCTCCCAAAAATGAAGAGCCGCACGCGAAACGCGAAAGGCATCGCCGCTTTTGCAAAAGCCTGTTTTGCTTTCTCTGTCAACATTACAGTGCCTCGGGCAATAAGAACAAATCATAGCAAAGCTTTATAAATATCTCCTTTTTTAAAAGGTGTTTTAGATGCAATTTCTTTTGAAGCGTTATTGACGGACATTCCCTTTTCAACAAGCTCCTTTGCCATATTAACGGCAGCTTCAAGGGTAATCTGCTCCTGCAAATCCTGCTTTTTACCCTCAATTATCAAAACAATTTCGCCTTTTACGGAGCCGTCGTTATATAAATCGCAGGCGTCTTGAAGCGTTGTTTTAATAACCTCCTCATGTATTTTGGTTATTTCACGGACTATTGCAATTTTTCTGTTTCCCAACACATTGTATAAATCAATAAGCGTATTTGAAAGCTTGTGAGGAGCTTCATAAAAAATGAGCGTTCTTTTTTCGTCTTTTATCTCCTCAAGATGCTCGCGCCTTGATTTTTTATTGACCGACAAAAAGCCCTCAAAGGTAAACCTGCCGGTTTCCATACCCGAAACGGCAAGCGCCGTTGCAAACGCAGTAGGACCGGGAACGGCTTCAACCTTTATGCCCATTTCGTGGCAAAGCGCTACCAAATCCTCGCCCGGATCGGAGATTGCGGGCATACCTGCGTCCGTTACTATCGCACAGCTTTCGCCGTTTGCAATTCTCGCGCAAATAATTTCGCCTCTCCGGCGCTTATTATGTTCAAAATAAGATACCATTTCCTTTTTGATGTTGAAATGGTTTAAAAGCTTCATTGTTACTCTCGTATCCTCGGCGGCAATGAAATCAACCGTTTCAAGGGTTTCAACCGCCCTCGGAGATAAATCTCCCATATTACCGATAGGAGTACCTACAACATATAATTTTCCGCTCATCTGTCATACCCGTCTGCATAAGAACCGTAAATTTCAAGCATTTCATCTGTAAACTTACCGTTCTCTTTTTTTATAATTAACTGCGGCTCAACACGCAGGAAAGGCTTGGCACCCTTTTGCCCCTGAATAAGAAAGAGAAACGGCTGTTCCCCTGCTCTGTCCTGAACAAAGCGAAGGCGTTTTGGCTCAAGCTTATATTTTCTCATAATTTCAAGAGTGTCAACAAGGCGTTCGGGTCTGTGGCACATACAAAACCTTCCGCCGTATTTTAAAAGATATGCCGCCGCATCAACAGCGTCCTCAATATTACAGCAAACCTCATGGCGCGCAATTCTTGCGCTTTCACTCAAGGATTCAATGCCTGTTCCTACCGGCTTATACGGAGGATTCATCGTTACAAGTGAAAACGACTCCGCCTCAAAAAGCTGACGTGCATTTCTCAAATCGCCGAGATAAGGAGTAATTCTGCCCTTGAGATTATTTTCTTCAATTGAAAAGCACACCTGCTCATAAGCATTTTTCTGAATATCAAGACAGCAGACATTATTGATTTTTTCATCGCGAAGCCACAAAAACGGAATTATTCCGCAGCCTGTTCCCATATCAAGAGCCTTATCCCTTGCCTTTATTTTTGCAAAATGGGAAAGCACAACTGCGTCCGTTCCGAAGGTGTGGTCATCGCTTACAGCAATTTTAATATCATTGGATAATCTTTCAAAACTATACATAGCTGTATTATATCATAAGTATCAAAAGAAACGCAATAGATAAAACGGACGGATATTCTCCGCCCGTTTTTGATTATTATTTAGTTGTAACAGCTTTTTAGCCATTGACCAAGCTGAATAATTTTCTGATATGCAAGTTATGCCATAAAGGTACGGATAACTGCTTCGCAGTCCTTTTTATCCATAATTTTAGGTACAGGATAAAGAGGGTTGCCCTCCTTTAACGCTCTTTCAACAAGAGTAGGAATATCCTCCTCCTTGATAAAATCAAATTTTTCAGGGATATTCATATTCTTATTAAGTGTTCTGATGGCTTCAATAAAGGCTTTGCCCTTTCCTGCAGTATCAAGCCCTTTTCCGATTCCGACGATATCGGCAAGCTTTGCGAGCTGCGGATAAGCGGCGTCTGCATAATAATCAAGAACATAAGGAAGGATAACAGCATTGGCAAGCCCGTGAGGCGTACCGTAAAGACCGCCGAGGTTATGCGCAATAGCGTGAACATATCCTACATATGCGTGAGTAAAGGCACGGCCTGCAAGGAAGGAGCCTTTGAGCATATTTCCTCTTGCCTCTAAATTCTTACCGTCATTATAGGCTGTTTCAATATTCTCAAATATAAGCTTTGTAGCTTCTTCTGCTTCTTTGATGGTATCCTTTGTGTTGCTCTTTCCGATATAGGCTTCAACAGCGTGTGTTAAAGCGTCCATACCTGTTGTTGAGGTGATATGCGGCGGCAGGCCTACAGTAAGCTGAGGGTCAAGCACTGCATATTTAGGGCGAAGGCAGGTATCGTTAACTGCATTCTTTTCGTGTGTTTCAGGATCGGTTACAACAGCGGCAACTGTTGTTTCGGAGCCTGTTCCGGCAGTAGTAGGAACTGCAAAGAAAGGCGGAAGCTTTTTATGTACCTTAAGCTGACCCCTCATGCTGCGAACACTTTGTTTAGGCTTTACAACTCTTGCAGCAGCAACCTTTGCACAGTCCATAGGAGAACCGCCGCCGAAAGCAATAATACCCTGACAATTGTTCTTAACATACATATCCTTACATTCTTCAATGTTAGGAATAGTCGGGTTAGGCTGAACGCCGTCATAAACCACATACTCAATTCCAAGCTCCTCAAGCTTTTCAAACATAGGGTCAAGAAGATGAAGGCCCATAAGCCCCTTATCCGTAACAACAAGAATCTTGCTCAAGCCCTTGCTTTTGATGAATTCCGGAAGCTTAAGAACACTGCCTGCACCCTCGAGAAGCTCAGGTGATGACCAGTCCATAAAGCACATTGCAACCTTGAAAACCTTTTGGTAAATTCTATACCAGCATTTTTTCAATTCCCAAATCATAATTTTCCTCCTATTCAAAATATTTCTATAATATTGTAACCTTTTATCTATTGTTTTTCAAGTGTTTTATAAAATATCCTTTTAAAAAATGAATAAATATGATACTATGAGAATATAAAAGAAATTTCTGTTGATTGGAGAAAAAGCAATGAGCGAAGAAAAAGTAATTTTTTGCGGTAATTCACCCGATTTTCTCAAAGAGGAGCTTACAAAGCAAAGCAACGAATCAAACGGAGGAACTGCTTTTCGTATTCCAAGCTTGATAAATTCAAACGGTACTCTTATCGCCGCCATTGACCGTCAGACAAGCGGTGCAGACTGGGGTTATATTGAGCTTGCCGTAAGAAGAAGTGAGGACGGCGGTGAAACCTGGAGTGATATTGAAATAATAGCAACTCCGCCTGCAAGAGAAACAAAAATAAGCTCCGACTGCTACGCATCTGCTTTTTTCATTGACCCATGTATGGCGATAGCGCCAAACGGCGATGTTGTTATGCTTGTTGATTTTTATCCGGAATGTAAAGGAATTCACAACAGACGGCTTCTTGACAGGAAAAAGCTTCCGTATACTCTTTACAATAACGAAATGCGCCCTGTTATTTATGACCGTGACGGCAATTTCTATATTGTAAGAAAAGACGGCGTTGTTCTTAATCATAAATTTCACGAGACACTTTATAAGGTAACAGACTGGAAAGGCTCACTTTATAAGGGAGAGGAATATGTCGGCAATATTTATCTCAACGGAAAAACAGGAAGCAACGAGGCCGGCGCTGTCACAACCTTCGGCGCTCCGCTCAAGGCTCCTAAAAGAAACTACATATTTATGTTAAGAAGCTCGGATAACGGCAAAACCTGGTCGGACCCTGTTGATGTTACAAGTGATTTTTTGATTAAAAGCGACGGTACCTTTGTGGGCATTGCTCCGGGTGTAGGGCTTACTACGCACGACGGCAGAATTGTAATGCCTCTTTATGTTGACAAAAAAGAAAGCGTATCAATTTACAGCGTTGACAACGGTGAAACCTGGCACAGAATGAAAAAACAGCCATACAGTGCTAACATCGACGAATGGCAGATGGTACAGTCCCCTGACAACACGATACTCGGTTTAGGCAGGCAGAAAAAATACGGCAAAACTCCCCTCTCCGTTTCATTTACCGACGGAAAATACTGGGAAAAAGCAGGCAAAACAGATATATATGCGCCCAAATGCCAAAAGAGTGTTATCAGCATCGGAAACCATGTTTTTTGCTCGCATGCAAGCGAAAGAAAAAGAGAAAACGGTGTTATTACCGTTGGTCGATTTAAAAAGTCAAAGGGCAAAACAATCGCTATTGACTGGTATTCGGAAACCGAGGTTAACAACGGATTCTTTGCATATTCCTGTTTAACGCAGATTGATGACGAGCATATCGGGATTTTGTATGAAGCCGAGCCAAGCTCCTATATCTGCTTTAAAAAGTACAAAATATCAGATTTAATATAGGAAAAAACGGATAGCAACGAGCTATCCGTTTTATTTTAATATACTTTTTCACGATTTTTAATGTCTTTTTTAAAGAGTAGCTTAAAGAGCGTGCGGACAAAGGGCTGAATAAAAAACAGCTGTGTAAAAAATGCAAACGGAAAATTAAAGCAGACTAATTTCAGCCAATTTGCAAGCAGGGTAAGAACATTGAAGCCGTCATAATACGGATAATAAAATATCGCTGCAAGAAAGCTCATTGCAGGGCACATAAGCCCTACCGTGGCGCAGATTATTGCGGTTTCAAAATTAACAGGATGTGTTGCTTTTGGGTCAAATATTTTTGAAGCAAGCTTAAACGAGCACGGACTTCCCATAATGACCTCAAGCAAGTATGCACAGCAAAATTCAACAGCAATAACCGCCCATATAGGTAAATACCTCCCGAACATATAAACGCCACCCTGTTTATTAATAGCTTCAAGCACACCCGACGCGTTATTTATCTCCATAAGAACATCGGAATTAACAACATAAAGGCTGTAAAAAACATAGGCATGTACTGTAATTACAACGGTTATAAACGCAAATACCATTCTCTGAAATTGATTTCTCGGCATAATAAAATCTCCTTTTTATGCAAAAAACGACACAAGCTAAGGCAATCCGATTAAGGCAAATGTACCGTGATCAGATTTATGTGCCAAGCACTACTTGTGTCGTTTTGCATTGATATTATTTAATTTACCGTGAGATTATATCATTCGGGATTTTAAAAAGTCAAGAAAAAATTACAATAATTTTTCCAGTCCGTCGGTTGAATATTCCTCGCCTGCGCGTTTTTTGCGAAGCTGGCTCATAAGGATATTGACTCTCTTTCTTGACATTGGATAAAAGAGAAGCGCAATTACGCATACGACAATCGCCGCGGCAGGAATAACGGTTGAAATATTTTCCATACCGTCAATAATTTTCATATCCGTTACGACAGCTATGAGCGACTCCTTGCCCGCCGTATCCTTTGATGAATCATAGCCGTATGCGGAAAGAAGCTGTCCGGCAATAAGAATACCGAAGGCAGAGCCGAATTTTTGAATAAGCTGCGGCAGAGCCGTGATGATCGACTCCCGTCTTTCACCTGTTTTAAACTCATCAAGCTCAACAAGGTCATATCCCATAGAATAAAACAAAGTCCAGAAGGTACCTGCACCCACGCCCAAAAGCGCAGGGCAGACAATTGCCATAATTTTAAATCCGCCTACGGTAACATCAAGTCCGATAAGCTTTGCCCCAAGCTCTCCTGCGGCAGTAAGAGAGAGGAAAATTATACAAGCCGTGCGCCTGTCCGTCCTTTCAGCCACCTTCTCAACAATAGGAACAACTATTGCCATAGTTAAAACCATAGTGATAATCACATATGTAATTCCCGTATCGTAATCCATTCCTATACAATCAACAACCATATATGTGAGATTTGACTGTATCATTGACGAAGCAGTCAGGAAAAAGAAAACGAACAAAAGGAATATTCTTGCAGGACGCATTTTAAGTATCTGACTGAAGTTTAAAAAGGTATCCTTAACAGTAATTTTTCCTGCGTTATTATTAACAGGCTTTGGGGTATAAACACCCTCAAGGGATTTAACGCAAATCATTCCGAATATAATTGCCATTATGCTGATTACAGCGGCGATAACGGCATATGAATTGCTCGCGTATTTTTCAGTAAGCAAAATTGCAACAGTTGGCACCAGGGCAGGAAGAATATTGCCTATACCTACTGCGCCTGCGTTAAGAAGAGACGCTGTTGAACGGATTTTTGTTCTCTCATCATAATCCTCTGTAAGCTCTGCAACAACAGCGTAATACGGAATCGTATATAAGGTATAAAACACCCAAATACACATTGAAATAACGGTGTAAAATATAACCTTTGCCGCCTGTGCCGTAAAGCCTGCACCGATTGAGGTCCATGCAACTGTGAAAACTATTCCAAGCGGAATAACGGACTTTTTCATTATTTTTCGCTTGTCAACACCGCCGCGGTCGGTATAATTTCCGATAATCGGGTCGGTAATTGCGTCCCAAGCAATAGAAATAAAAATTACAATTGAGCTGTACTTTGGCAGTATGCCGACAATTTCATTAAGAAAGGTTAAATAATATGTATAAAACATATTATATATTAATGACTCGGTAAAAATACCGAAGGCGTAGCCGAGCTTTTTCTTTTTTGTAAGCGCCGATGACATAATTATTCCTCCAAATTAAAACAGAGAATTCCCACGGAATTCTCCCTTGAACAGCTTTATTATACATAAAATTATATAAATATGCAAGAAAAAGAGCAAGGATTAACCTTGCTCTTTAAAATTTTATTCATTAGCGTCGGCAATTATTTTTTGAGCTATATGCTCGGGAGCACGCTCATATCTTGCAAACTCGGTTGTAAACGAGCCTCTGCCCTGCGTAATCTGGCGTACGGAGGTTGAGAAGGTTGTCATCTCTGCGTCAGGAACCTCTGCAATAATCTCCTGCGTATTATCTGCGCCCGGAGTCATACCTAAAACTCTGCCGCGGCGTCTGTTGATATCACCGATAATATCGCCCATCGCGTCATCATTTACAACAGCCTTAAGCGTTACAATCGGCTCGAGGATTACAGGCATAGCGTTTGAAATACCCTCTTTAAATGCAAGGGCTGCAGCCATTTTAAAGCTCATTTCACTTGAGTCAACCGGGTGATAAGAGCCGTCATAAAGCGTAGCCTTAACGCCTACCATAGGATAGCCTGCAAGGATTCCCTTTTCCATACACTCGTTTAAGCCCTTTTCAACTGCAGGGAAAAAGTTTTTGGGAACAGAGCCGCCTACAACTCTTTCTGCAAACACAAGCTTATCAGTATCGTAAGGCTCAAATTCAATAAATACATCACCGAACTGGCCGTGACCGCCGCTTTGCTTTTTATGTCTGCCCTGTGCGGAAACCTTTTTGGTAATTGTTTCTCTGTAAGCAACCTTGGGAACATCTAAAACAGCCTCAACACCGAATTTATCCTTAAGCCTTGAAATTGCTACCTCAAGCTGTTGCTCGCCGAGACCTGCGATGATCTGCTGATGTGTTTCGGTATTATTTCCGAAATTGAGCGACGGATCCTCTTCGCAAAGCCTTGTGAATCCGGAAGCAATTTTTTCCTCTTCGCCCTTCTTTGTAGCCTTAACTGCCATCTTATATGTAGCAACAGGGATTGAAACTCCGTCAAGCTTAACAGGATTATTGGCAGATGTCATTGTATCACCTGTTTTAAAGCCCGAAAGCTTTGCAACGGCGCCTATTTCACCTGCAACAAGCTCTGAAGCGTCAAGCTGCTTTGAGCCGAACATTTTTACAATTTTGCCCATTCTCTCTTCCTTGCCTGTATTGGCATTGTAGGCAGGAACAGAAGCAGTTATTTTACCGCTGACTACCTTAAAGAAGCTCAATTTTCCTATAAACGGGTCGGCAACTGTTTTAAAGCATATTGCGGCAAGAGGACCGTTTTCATCAGCAACAAGCTCAACAGGCTCGCCGTTTGAGTCGATAGCGTATTCCGATTTCGGAGCAGGGCAAACATCAGCGATAAAATCAAGAAGCATATCGCAGGCAACCCCTGTTAATCCCGAAAGGGCAAAAACAGGAATTATTGAACCGTCTGCTACGCCGATTTTAAGTCCCTTGATTTTTTCCTCTTTTGTGAGCTCCTCGCCCTCAAAATATTTTTCCATAAGCTCTTCATCGGTTGAAGCAACAGCCTCGGCAAAAACAGCCTGTATTGCTTCAAATCTTGAAGGGTCGTCAGGAGCAGAGTCAACCTCTTTTCTTGAGGTGCCGTCATAAGCATAAGCCTTGCCGTCAATCATATTGTAGTAAGCGCTGACCTTGCCGCCGGTAATTACCGGAACAACAATAGGGCACACCTGAGTGCCGAACTTTGCAACGATTGAGTTGAAGCTCTTATAAAAATCAGCCCTGTCATCATCCATTTTTGTAGCAACAAAAACTCTTGAAAGACCTTTTGCGCCTGCATTTTTAAATGCCTTTTCCGCTCCTACGGCAAGACCCGAACGAGCCGATACAACTATAAGAGCGGTATCAGCGGCCCTGATTCCCTCGGCAGCGCCCATCGCAAAATCAAACAAACCGGGGGTATCAATAAAATTGATATTGGTATTTTTGTAATTAGTGGAAGCAACTGCGCTGTTAATACTAACCTTTCTCTTTTTTTCCTCCGAATCAAAATCCATTACCGTATTGCCTTC
>JBJEPL010000167.1:0-10805 GCA_051881215.1 Eubacterium sp.
ATACAAAAAAAGAGCGCAATATGTATTTGACCGGTATGTTCGGTCAAAATATGATCTACAATATTATTGCAACCGGTCTTGTAGGCTATTATCTTCAGTATGTAATCTATGTTCCGGTTATTGCAATTGGCTGGATTGTAGCTGTTGCGAGAGTCTGGGATGCAATTAATGACCCTATGATGGGTACAATTGTTGATAAGACAAAGACAAAATGGGGTAAATGCAGACCTTATCTTATTATCTTTCCGGCAATTATCGGATTAATAACAATACTTGCATTTGTAAACGGCAATTATGCAGAGGCCACAACAACGGCAGGTAAGGTTATGATTGTTGCGTGGGCTGCAGTTTCATATATTTTATGGGGTATGCTGTTCACGGTTTGTGATATTCCGCTTTGGGGTATTACGTCTCTTATGACAGAGGATGAAAACGACAGGTCAAAGCTTCTCGGCCTTGCAAGGATTGCAGCAGGCATCGGAGGTATCGGCGTTCTTGTTGTGCAGATTGCGCAGGTTGTAGCCGGAATATTTGTCAACAAGGGTATGGAAACAAATAAGGCTAATCAATACGGCTTTATTTTAACAGTTGTTGTATTAACCGTTATAAGCTCGGTTTTGTTTGAGCTTGCAGGTATCGGTACTCGCGAAAGAGTAAAGACCTCGGAAGAGCGCCACAGCATGAAAGAAAACTTTGCAATGATGTGGAAGTGCAAGCCGTTTCGTCAGATACTTATTTCCGGTATATTAAGAAGCCCTATTCAGCTTCTTATGCTTATTGCAATGTCATTTGTAACATATTATTATGCTAACGGTAACTTTATGAATATCATAACTGATGACGGTCTTAATATTATGATGCTTGTTAATATCGCCGTTATTGCAGTAGGTATTTTTGCCGGTCAGTTTATTGCCATGGGAATTACTCCTATGCTTGTTAAAAAATTTGAGAATAAATCTCTTTATAATTTCTTTTCAATAGGCGGTGCAGTTCCGTTTTTCCTGCTGTTTGTAATCTTTAAAATTGCCGGCGGAGATTTAACTCCTATCGGCTGGGTAATTGTAACAGCTGTTCTTCTTATGCTTGCAAGTGCAGGTATGGGTGGTATCAATGTGCTTCAGTCAGTTATGATTGCAGACTGTGTTGACTATGAGGAGTATACAAACGGTATCAGACCTGACGGCGTTTTCTTCTCGGGTCAGAGCTTTATTACAAAGCTTTCGGGAGGTATTGCCGCTCTCATTCAGTCATTTGCATACGGCGCTGTAGGCTTCTCGGATAAGAATATCGAGATAATGAACAACCGTCTTACCGCAGGGGAGAGCTTCATAACATATAACGGAGGAAAATACGCAGCTATTATGTTCTTCCTTATTTCAATTCCTCCTGCAATAGGAATGCTTCTTTCTGCTTTGCCTACCCTTAAATATGCTTTGTCGGATAAAGAGCATGCAAGAATTCTTGACGCGCTTGTTGAAAAGCATTCGCAAAATGCTTCTGCAGAATAATTATAAATAATGAATAAATATGGTGCAGTCAACTCGGCTGCACCATGATTTTTATTAGGAATATTATGTCAAATATATAATTGCGCTTTACCGTTATAAAATTTTTTAAAAAATTTTTCACAAAACGGGCTTTAAATGCGATATAGTATATAAAGGGTAAATATTTTTTTGAGAGGAGTATATAAAATGGCTGATTTGCAAAGACAGGGACACCGCAAAAGAATGAGGAATGCTTATCTTAAGGGCGCTTATGAATCATTGCCTGACCATAATTTGCTTGAGCTTTTCCTGTCGCTTGTTATTCCTCAAAAAGATGTTAAGCCCGTAGCTTATGCGTTAATGAATAAATTTAAAACCGTTGAAGGAGTGCTAAACGCAAGCGTTCAGGATTTAATGAGCGTTGACGGAGTAGGCGAGTCTTCAGCCATTGCGATAAAGCTCGTTTCGGACTTAAATAAAAGAGCGCTTATAAGCAGAAACAAAAATGTTGTCAGGCTCAATACTTTATCAAAGGCAGATGAATACTGCTGGAATCTTTTAAGTCAGGAAAAGGTTGAAAGGGTAATAATGATAACATTAAAGCCCGATAAAACAGTAATAAATGTTCATACCTTGGATATGGGCACTGTTAATTCTTCTTTTGTTAATGTGCGAAAGCTCGTTGAAACAGCTTTGGACGATTCTGCGTCAGCCGTAATAATTTCGCATAATCATCCCGACGGGAAAAATGAACCGTCGTCGTGGGACTTGGATTTAACAGTCGAGTTAAAGGCGGTTTTAAGAAAAGTAAATATAGTTTTGTTAGAGCATATTGTTGTCGGAAACAGCGTTTGCAATGTTATGAGAGAGCATCCGTCGTTTTCAAAGGAAAACTTAAAAGCACTGCTGTAAAGCGGTGCTTTATCTTTTTGGGAAAATATGTTATTATTAATAAATAATAACTGTTAGGAGTTAAATATGAAAATTTTACTGATTGCCGATGTCCATGATAAGCCCGATGCAAACAGCAAAACCCTTACCCGCTTAAAAAGGGCAATTGATAATATACCTAATGATTTAATTGTATTTTTGGGCGATATAGTCCACGGGCCTGATATCACTGAAAATTATGAAAAATATCTGCGTCGTGTATTGGATATTACAGGAGATAAGCCCTTTGCGTCGGTTTTCGGAAATCATGATGATGAATGTTATTTTACAAAAAACGAAATTCTCTCAATAATGAAAACATATAAAAACTGCCTGACTAAAGGCAGAAATTATGTTTTAAAAATGAACGGTGAAACGCTCCTTTTTATTGACAGCGGTTCATATTATGACGGCGAGGAAAGCAATTACGATACCGTTAAAAAGGAGCAGATTTTATGGGCGAAAAATGAAATCGAAGGAGAAAAGGCAATTTTGTTTCAGCATATTATTATGCCTGATATAATGGACTTAATCGAAAATTCAAAGGTGTGGAAAAGAAAAGCGGTTTTAGACAGCAGAGGCTTTTGCCGTTTTAAAAAGAATGTTTTATATTCGGGAAAATTAGGCGAGCGTCCCTGCCCTCCGGATATAAATACTGGGGAGCTTGAAGCGCTTTGCCCAAATCTCAAGGCTGCGGTTTTCGGTCATGACCATAAAAACACCTTTGAGCTTGACTTAAAGGGCGTAAGATTCATTCAGTGCGCAGGCTGCGGCAGTAATTCGTATGATAAATACTGCCGTTCAAGCGTTAAGGTGCTTGATACCAAAACGCTTGAAACACAATTAATTTATATATAACAAAGCAGAAAAAGTCGGGATTTTATCCACTTAATGTGTTAGACTTAATAGTTAGGCGGTGATATCTATGAGAGGAAGGCGTATTCTTGCCCACGAGCAGGTGAAGGTGCCTGTATTTAAAAATATGGTTTTTGCGTTAAAGCTCATCTGGCAGGCAGATAAAATGCTTCTGCTCGGATATCTTTTTTCGCAGATTGCAACTCGGGTATTTTCTTTATTCATTCAGAATATTCTGTTTTTAAAGGTGCTTTTATCAATAATCGACGGAAGCGGAAGCTTTAAGCAGTATTGTACTTATCTTGCAATTTTTCTTGCCATTTCGGTTGGCGTAAAAATAATTCAGTGGTATTTTAATTATCGGCATAAGTATTCAACAAAAAAGGTTTTAAAGTTTCTTAATAATAAAATATTCAAAAAAGCGTGCGAGCTTGATGTAAGCTGTTATGAGGACCCCGAATTCTATGATAAATATCAGCGTGCAACGCTTATTTTGGCATATAGCTATTATGACCTTCTGGCTGAAGATATTGCAGTAATTTTAGGCGCTGTTATTGCGTTTGTTTGTGTAGTTACAACAGTAACCGTAATTGACCCTACATATCTGTTGTTTTTAGTTCCGGTTATGTTCGTATTTATTATTGAAATATACAGAAGCAAAATGTTTTTTAAACGCGATATGGAAATGACAACCAATAACAGAGTTAAGTCTTATATTCAAAGAACAGTCTTTTTAAAGGATTATTCCAAGGATATGAGAACATCAAATATATTTGCCGTTTTAATGAAACGATTTGATGCGGCAATAAAGTCTAATATTGCGATTATCAAAAAATACGGATTTAAGCTTTTTTGCTATAATATGGCTGTAACTTTTTGCAGTTCGCTTATTCCGATAGTCGGTACATATGCTTATGCAGGCTATCAGTTTGTGTATAAAGATACCTTAACCATTTCAGACTTTTCGGTTGTTTTGTCGTCAATTAACTCTGTAAGAACCGCAACGCTTGATATCGCAAACGGCTTTGAGGATCTTATTCAAATGGCGCTGTATTTTCAAAATCTACGCGATTTCTTTGATTATGAGCCTAAGATTGTGTCGGGCGGTAAGCAAGCAGGCGATTTTGAAAGTCTGGAGCTGAAGAATGTTTATTTCAAATATCCTTCGGCTAAAAAGTATTCGCTTGAAAATGTAAGCCTCAAAATAAATAAGGGCGAAACGGTTGCCATAGTTGGAGTCAACGGAGCCGGTAAGACAACGCTTGTTAAACTCCTTTTGAGATTTTATGATGTAACAGAAGGTGAAATCCTTTATAACGGCATAAATATTAAAGAATATAACATAAATTCCCTGCGAAATAAATTTGCAACGGTTTTTCAGGATTATAAAAACTTTGCCGTTTCCGTTTATGAAAATGTTATGTGCCATGAGTGCGATGATGAGGATAAGAAAACGGCTCAAAATGCATTAATGCAAAGCGGTATTTGGGAAAAAATTCAAACTCTTCCAAAGGGCGGAGATACTACCGTAACCCGTGAGTTTGATGATAACGGCGCAGGATTTTCGGGCGGTGAAAATCAGAAGGTTTCAACAGCCCGCCTTTTTGCAAAGGATTTTGATATTGCCGTTTTAGATGAGCCTTCGTCTGCGCTTGACCCTATTGCCGAATATAAAATGTATGAAAACTTAATCAGCGCAACGAAAAACAAAACCGTCATTTATATATCCCACAGGCTTTCGAGCGCTGTTTTGTCAGATAAAATATATGTTTTAGATGCAGGTACAGTTATTGAATGCGGAAGCCACAGCGAGCTTATGAAGCAAAACGGAAAATACTGCGAAATGTTTTCAATGCAGGCTTCAAGCTATAATCTTGATAAGGAGGGAGAAGATGAAAGCTAAAGAAAAAACAGAGCATTCCATGTTTTCAAATATAGTGTTTTTTGTAAAAATGCTCTTTGAAATTTCTCCTCTTCTGGTTATCGGCGAATTTGTTGAGGGCGTGCTTAATATTTTGCCGAGCCAGCTTATCAGCGTTTTGGGTATTAAATATATCATTGATATTGTAACAAGCAAACAGCACCTTGAAAGAATTTTTTATGTCGTAGCCGTTATTGCGGCTGTTCTTATTGTTACTAATATCTTAACTGCTGTTTTCAGGGATTTCATTTGGCATATAGAAAAGGAAAAGGTATATAAAGGTCTTAATAAAAAGCTTTATGAAAAGGCAAAATCAATTGATTTGGCTTCATATGATGACCCGGATTATTATAATAATTTCATTTTGACAATTGAATCCTCCTCTGATAATATCCAAAATCTTCTCGGGCTTGTAAGGGAATATGTAGGCAGTCTTATTTCCTTGGTAACTATCGGCTCAATTTTGTTGAGCATCGACCCAATGTGCCTTCTTATAATTTTTGTTTTTATTGTACTGTTTCTGCCTTTAGGTAAAAAGGTCGGTAATCTTCAAATGAACAGGCGTATTGATAATACAAGATTTCACAGGCGCTCCGATTATTTTCAGCGTATATTCTATTTGCAGGATTACGCCAAAGAGGTAAGAATGAATAATGTTAAAGGCTTGCTGATAGACAGGTATAATGACGCCGCCGATGATGTTATCGCAAATCAGAAGAAGTATGAGTCAAAGATTTCTTATCTCCAGTTTACGCAGGAAAGCGGTATGCAAATCTTCGGGTTTATGTTTATATTGCCGATGTATCTCGGGTATTGCGTTCTTGTCAAAAAGTCTCTTTCCGCAGGCGATTTTATTGCTACCTTCAACGGAGCATATTCTATAGCCATGTCAATGAATTTTCTGACTATTTGGGCGGTTGCGCGTTTTTCGGAGCGTTCAAAAATGATAGAAAAATACAGAGAGTTTCTAAAGACCGGCAGTAAAATTAAAGACGGTAAAATAACTGCCGAAAATGATAAGCCCAAACCGATAGAACTTAAAAACCTTTCATTTACTTATCCCGGTAACGATAAGCCGACCTTGAAAAATATCAATCTTACAATCAAGCCGTACGAAAAAATTGCTCTTGTAGGCTATAACGGCGCAGGAAAAACCACTCTTACAAATCTCCTCTTGAGGCTTTATGACGCAAGTGAAGGGCAGATTTGTATAGACGGTGTTGATATCAGGGATAATACCATTGAGTCACACAGAAACAGGTTTGCAGCCGTATTTCAGGATTTTCAAACCTTTGCCTGCACAGTAGGGGAGAATGTTGCCCTTGATGTTAACCCTGATAAAAAGAGGGCAGAAAAAGCACTGCTTCACAGCGGATTTAACAAAAAGCTGAAAAACGGTACGGATACGGAGCTTCTGCGTGAGTTTGATGACAGCGGCGTTATGCTTTCTGGCGGAGAAACGCAGAAGGTTGCAATCGCCAGAGCATTTTATAAAAGCTGCCCGTATGTTATTCTCGATGAGCCGTCTGCAAATCTTGACCCTATTGCCGAGTATAATCTTAATCAGGCGATGCTCGAGGCGGCAGAGCATAAAACCGTAATATTTATTTCCCACCGCCTTTCAACAACGATTAACGCCGATAAAATTTATGTAATGGAAAACGGCGAAATCATTGAAAGCGGCTCACATCAGGAGCTTATGGATAAAAACGGAACATATGCTTATATGTTTAATCTTCAGGCAGAAAAATACAGAAAGAAGTAATAATATAAAGCCCGCGGAAAAATTCCGTGGGCCTTGAATTTTCAGTATAATTTGAAAATATAAATTATCAGTCCGTAAATAAATGATGAGCCAACTCCGTAAACTATAACAGGTCCTGCAATTGTAAACATTTGCGCCGCAGTTCCGAGAACAAAGCCCTCGTGCTGAAATTCAAGAGCAGGCGATACAACAGAGTTTGCAAAGCCTGTAATCGGGACTATCGTTCCTGCTCCGGCATGCCTTGCGATTTTATCAAAAACACCTACTCCGGTGAGTATTGCCGTAAGAATTATAAGCACTGCCGAGGTTGCCGCCTGAACCTCTTTTTCGCCCATACCGGCGTTTTCAAATATCGTTATCAGTACCTGCCCGAGCAGGCATATTGCACCGCCGAATAAAAAGGCTTTGACGCAGTTTAAAATTATAGGCGAATTAGGGCTTGCTTTGTCAGCCATTTTGCTGTAATCGTCTTTGCTTATACTCATTTTAATCACTCCCTAAAATATTGTTTACAATTATATTACTTTTATACCCTTGACATTTTAAATTAATAATTGTAATATTTAAATATACAAATTGTAAAACGGAGGTAATATTATGCATCTTATTGAAGTGCGTGATGTTTATAAAATATATAATCCGGGTGAAAATCAGGTTAATGCCCTTGACGGTGTTTCAATAACGATTGACGAGGGTGAGTTCGTTGCTATTATCGGCCAGTCGGGTTCGGGTAAATCAACTCTTATGAATATGCTCGGTCTGCTTGATACTCCTACTCACGGTGAATATTATATCAACGGTAATCTTGTTGATGATTTAACAGATGATCAGATGAGCACTATCCGTAATGAGCAGATAGGCTTTATTTTCCAGGGCTTTAATCTTATCCCGTCTTTATCTGCGCTGGAGAATGTTGAGCTTCCGCTTGTTTATCGCGGTATGAAAAAGGACGAGAGAAGAGAGATTTCCATAAAAGCTCTTGAAAGAGTAGGCCTTGATAAAAGAATGCATCACCTGCCTGCAGAGCTGTCAGGCGGTCAGCAGCAGAGAGTTGCTGTTGCAAGAGCTATTGCGGCTGCTCCTCCGGTTATTCTTGCCGATGAGCCTACAGGTAACCTTGATACAAGATCAACAAAGGAGGTTATGAAAATTCTTCATAGCCTTAAGGACGAGGGAAGAACTGTTATCGTAATTACTCATGATAATGAAATTGCCGAGGAGGCCGAGCGCGTAATCCGTATCCGCGACGGCAAGGTCGTAGAGGATTATATCAATCCGGGCTACGAAGAAAAATACGGCAGAGCTGCAAAGCTTGATAACAAAAATCCTATCGACGAGGGATAAAATATTAATAACAAAGACGGCGAAGAGCTTTTCTTCGCCGTCTTTTTACTGCTGTTGTGTTTTCTTTTTTCCGGTATTAACTATAAACTGACTGTGACAATGAGGGCAGCTTACATTTATCTTTCCCTTGTGCTTGGGAAGTCGGAGCACCTTTTTGCATTTTTTGCATTTAATAAATTTATGAGTTTTTCTCTGCTTTAATTTATCCTTGGTAAGCCTTGCGCTTTGCTTAAATTTCCAAGTAAATTTGAGCCATGTTGCGTTTTCACTTCTGCGAGCCTCTATGTTTTTTGAAAAGACCCTGAAAAAAGCGAATATAATTAATACAAGGCTCATTATCCAAAGCGCTGTATATGATATTTTTGAATATCTGTAAACTATATTAGCTATGATTATTATAATAAGATAAAAAATCAGTAGAGCACGAAACAGCTGATCCATTCCGTATCGTCCTGTCATAAATTTTTGAAATTTCATTGATAGATTATAAAAAAATTTCTTCATAAAATCATCTCCTATGAGCTTGCATTATCGCCGTAATTTTCTCCGAAATAATCACTGCTTTGCGTAGGCGCTTCATATTGCTGTGAGTATGAATACGGCGTTCTGTAGGAGCGAGCATCATAACGGTATATTATATAGCTAATAAATCTAAAAGCAATTCTTATTGCAATAATTATCAGTATAATTCTGAAAATTCTTGAAAGGCAGCCTCTGTTTGTTTTTACTGTATAGGTGTGCTGCCTTGTGTTTGGTTGCTGATTATTATAACCAAATCCTCCAAAATCCGAAAAAGAGGAAAACGGATTGTAGCTTAACGGGTTAATTCCCTGCGATATATTTTCATATGCTCTTTTATATGTTAAATTATCAGGCTCTTTTGCATATGCGCTTCTGATATGGTCAAGGGCGATATCTCTGTTCCCTATGGACATATTTGCCAGAGCCGATAAATAATACCAACGGGCATTTCTGTCCTCAATGCTGTTGAGCAGGTTAATTGCCTGCGCATATTGACCGCTTCTTATATATTGAGCGGCGGAGTCAAGATAATTCGGGGCAGAGGAGCTGCTTTGGCGAGTTGACGAAGAGGAGTATCCTGCGGAGGAAAAAGGAGACTGATAAGAGGTGCCGTTTTTAATTTGGTCATATGCCGCATTTATTTCAGCCATTTTTCTCTCGGCTTGCTTGTCATTCGGATTAAGGTCCGGATGATATTTTTTAGCAAGCTTTTTATATGCCTTGGTGCATTCTTCCTCACTTGCTCCGTCGGGAACACCTAATACCTTATATGGATTTGTTATCATTTAATTTTTTATCACCCTGTTGTAATATTTTGGATAAATATAGCATATTTTTTTTACAAATATATTAATAAAAAAAGTATAACCCTTAAACAATGTCTTGAAATTTGTGTCGCTTTTTGTTAGTATAAAATTATATTATAGTATCGGAGGGGTTAGTATGAGTCCCATACTCTTAACGCTGGGCGACAGCCTTGATAAAATCTTTTATTCTTTTGATATGTGGGTATTTCATTTCTTTGGCTCAATTCAAAATACCTTTTTGACCTATGTTGCTAAATTTTTTACAACCTTCGGCGACGAGGCGTTTGTCATTCCAATGGTAGTTTTAGCAATTGTTTTGTGTTTTTTCAAAAAATCACGAAAATACGGCTTTACTATTTTATTTGCCATAATTGTAGGAACGCTTATAACCAATGTTGTCGCTAAACCGTTGTTCTTGCGAATAAGGCCTTATAATACATTGCAGGCCGATGTCTATTACTGGTCATGGTACATAGGTGCGGGTTCATTGTCTGAAAGCGATTATTCTTTCCCTTCAGGTCATACGACTTCGGCATTTGAAATTGCAACAGCTTTATTCCTTTGCTTTAAGAAGGATAAAAAGAAAATCGCGTATCTTTTCCCTGCAATAGCTTTATGCACAATGGGAAGCAGAATA
This sequence comes from Eubacterium sp., assembly GCA_051881215.1. GTDB lineage: Bacteria > Bacillota > Clostridia > Oscillospirales > Acutalibacteraceae > Eubacterium_R. The sequence goes on from JBJEPL010000167.1 coordinate 10,268, forward strand.
TACCTTATGGTTCATTACCCTACAGATGTTATCGGCGGATTGATTGTCGGCGTTGTTGCAGGATTATGCGGCTACGGTCTTATGAAGCTTGTAATGCTTCTGTTTGATAAGACCAAAGCAGGTAATCTTGACGCAGGCAAGCTCTTTAATAAACTCGGTGATAAAAAAGAAAATGTCGGTAAAGCAGTGCTGGCTGTTGTCGTTTTAGGTATATTTTTATATGCGTTTATTCCGTCACTCAGTGAGGGCGGCGAGGATGTCGTAAGATGCGCATATGTTGACGAATATGACTGTTATAATGCCGCAAAAGTTGATGATGAGGATTATCCTCCGATTGACGGCAAAAATTATTGCAAAATTCATTGGAAACAGCTTAACGGCGAAGCCCAATAGAATATTGAAAAAACAGAAAACAGGGTGCAGATTTGCACCCTGTTTTATTGTGTAATTAAAATTTCAGCTTATTTTGATTATTCCCATATGTAGAGATTGTAAAATAAAGTGTGTAAGTTAGAAAATAGCTTGCACACTTTTTGCA
>JBJEPL010000168.1:0-10753 GCA_051881215.1 Eubacterium sp.
CTAAAAAATATAAAATACATCTCAAAAGGGTTAAAAATAGATTAAAAAAATTTAAAAAAGTATTGCAATTGCCTTACAATATATATTATAATATAAAAGTATTAAAGCGAAATCCGTTTAAAAAAGGATTTTGGAGGAATGAAAATGACAAAGGAAGTTGAAAGTAAAAAGCATACTTTCAAAAATGTTTTTTCAGGTAAAAAGAATGTCTGGAACATTTTGATTGCAATATTGCTTGTTGCTCTTTTTGTCTTTTTTGGTACAAGTATGGTTAATCAGGACGCCGATATCAGCCGTCTTCAAAATCAAAAAGCCGAGTTGAGCGCAAAATTAGACGAGCAACAGCAGACAAATAATGAGCTTCAGGCTGTTTTGGACAGCGATGATAAGGATGACTATATCGAGAAAAAGGCAAGAGAAAAGGGCTATGTAAAGTCCGATGAGGTTGTTTTTTACGATATTTCCTCCGGAGAGTAATTTAAGACCGAGTTTACTCGGTCTGTTTTTTTAGTATTCATTTTAGCGAGGTTTGATATGAGAGAGATTAATGCTTCAATTATAACTGAAACCGTTAAAGAATTAGTTATTAAAGCAAATAAAGTTTTACCCGATGATTTGGTTTCCTGCATCTCCTGCTGTGAAAAGTCGGAAAATAATGAAACTGCAAAATCAATTCTTTGCGATCTTAAGGATAATATTGATGCGGCAAAGGAGCTTGATATTCCGGTATGTCAGGATACGGGAATGGCAGTGATTTTTGCCGAAATAGGGCAAGATGTTCATATTTGCGGCGGCTCCTTTGAGCAGGCTGTTAACGATGGCGTCAGTCAGGGCTATACGGATGGACTTTTGAGAAAATCCGTTGTTGCGGATCCTTTTAAAAACAGAGTTAATACAAACGATAATACCCCTGCAATTATACATACAAGAATTGTTGACGGCGACAAAATCAGAATTACCGCCGCTCCTAAAGGCTTCGGAAGTGAAAATATGAGCGCTCTTAAAATGTTCACTCCGTCTGCAAAAAGAGAGGATATAATCAATTTTGCAGTCGAATGTGTTAAAAAGGCAGGCTCAAATCCCTGCCCTCCTGTAGTAATCGGAGTAGGTATCGGAGGAGATTTTGAATACAGCGCGATTCTTGCAAAAAAGGCGCTCTGCCGAAGCGTTTCAAAAAGAAACGACGATGCATTTTACGCCGATATGGAAAGGGAAATGCTTGAAAGAATTAACGCCCTTGATATAGGACCGCAGGGCTTTGGCGGTAACACAACAGCGCTTTGCGTCAATATTGAAACATATCCTACCCATATTGCCGGACTTCCGGTAGCTGTCAATGTAGGATGCCATGTAACAAGGCATGCAAGTGAGGAAATATAATTATGTATTTACAGATGGTTGCTCCCTGCCTTTTGGGAATTGAGGGCTTGGTGTCAGATGAGCTGAAAATGATGGATGCACAAAATGTCTGCGCAGAAAACGGAAGAGTGTTTTTCGAGGGTGATGAAAGCATACTTGCAAGAGCAAATATAAACAGCCGCTTTTCGGAAAGAATTTTAATTGTACTTGACCGCTTTAATGCCGAAACCTTTGAAGAGCTGTTTCAGGCTGTAAAGGCTCTGCCGTGGTCGGAGTTTATAGGCTCGAGTGATACCTTCCCCGTTAAAGGCTACAGTATTAATTCAGCTTTGCATTCCGTTCCCGACTGCCAGAAAATAATCAAAAAGGCAGTGGTTGAATCTCTAAAAGAGGATTACGGTATTTCGTGGTTTGAGGAAACAGGTCCTATTCATCAAATTCAGTTTTCTATTATGAAAAATGAAGTTACAATAATGCTCGATACAACGGGCAGAGGACTTCATAAAAGAGGCTACAGACCCGAAGCCAATGACGCTCCGATAAGAGAAACTCTTGCCGCCGCCTTGTGCAGTCTATCAAAGCTGCGCCATTATCATACTATGTACGATCCCTTCTGCGGAAGCGGAACAATACTTATTGAGGGCGCTATGCTTGCTCATAATATTGCCCCGGGAATAAACAGAAATTTTGAATGCGACCGATGGGGCTTTATCCCCGAAAGAGTTTGGATGCAAGAAAGACAGCGTTGCCGTGATATAATCAAAACGGATACGGATTTTGTTGCATTTGCAAGTGATATTGACCCTGTCGCTCTTGAGCTTACTCAAAAAAATGCCCAAAGGATAGGCGTAGATAAATTTTTAAGGCTTGAAAAAAGGGATATTAAAAGCTTTAATCCCACAACAGAAAAAGGTACTCTTATAACAAATCCTCCTTACGGCGAAAGAATGCTTGACTTAAGGCAGGCACAGGGCATTTATCGCATAATGGGAGAAAAGTTTGCTTCAAAAAAAGGCTGGTCATACGGAATAATTTCACCCGACGAGGAGTTTGAAAGGGCATTCGGAAGAAAAGCAGACAAAAGACGAAAGCTTTATAACGGTATGATAAAATGCCAGTATTATATGTATTTTAAATAAATATTGATATTCGCATTAAACGGTGATATAATGCTATCAAAATTTGGGAGATATTACCTTATGAACTATAAAGAAAAATATAATCAGTGGCTTGAATTTGCCGATGAAAAAACAAGGTCAGAGCTTCTGGCTGTTACAGATGAAAAAGAGATTGAGGACAGATTTTATAAAGACCTTGCATTCGGCACGGGAGGTCTGCGCGGAATTATGGGCGCAGGCTCAAACAGAATGAATAAATATACCGTAGGTAAAGCAACATTAGGTCTTGCAAGGTATCTCAAAAGCAAAAATGACAGCAATATATCAGTCGCAATCGCTTATGATTCAAGAAATAATTCGCAGTTTTTTGCTCAAACCGCGGCAGGTGTTTTTGCTTCGCAGGGTATAAAGGTTTATATTTACGACAGGCTTGTTCCCGTTCCTGTTTTATCGTTTACAACCCATTACCTCGGCTGTACGGCAGGTGTAATGATAACGGCTTCTCATAATCCAAAGGAATATAACGGCTATAAGGTATACGACGAAAAGGGCTGTCAGTTTTGCACCGAGGATGCGAAAAACGCAATTTCATTCATAAATGCAATTGAAGATTATTCTTCAATTCCTTTTTCTAATGATTCCGAGCTGATTAATTTTATCGGCGATAAAGAGCTTGACGCTTTTTTAAATGAGGTGAAAAAACAGTCTCTTTACGAGGAAGAAAGCGACCTTAAAATTGTTTACACTCCTCTTCACGGTACAGGCAATATCCCTGTAAGAAAAATGCTAAAAAAAATGAATGTAACCGTTGTTAAGGAGCAGGAGCTTCCCGACGGTAATTTTTCAACCGTTCGTTCTCCTAATCCGGAGGAGAAGGACGCTCTTACAATAGCTATCGAAAAAGCAAAAGAAATTGACGCCGATTTGGTTTTGGGTACAGACCCTGACTGCGACCGTGTCGGCATTGCAGTTAAAAACGGAGATGAATACAGACTCTTTACAGGCAATCAGACAGGCGCTCTTCTTGTTAACTTTGTCCTTACAATGAAAAAAGCACAGCTTAATGAAAAATCAACGCTTGTTAAAACAATCGTAACCTCTGAGCTCGGTGCTAACATCGGCAGAAGCTTCGGACTTCGCATTGAAGAAACCCTCACGGGCTTCAAATATATCGGCGATAAAATAAATAAATACGAGCAAACAGGAAAGCAGGAATTTGTTATAGGATATGAAGAATCATACGGCTATCTTGTAGGTACTCACGCAAGAGATAAGGACGCGGTTGTTTCTTCAATGCTTATCTGCCAGATGGCAGCGTGGTATAAAAATCAGGGCAAAACCTTGGTTGACGCCCTTGACGAAATATATGAAAAATACGGCTACTATCTTGATTACCTTGATTCCTTTGTTCTCAAAGGTAAGGACGGAGCTGAAAAAATTCAGAGTCTTATGACTTATTTCAGAGAGCAGGGCAAAGCGCTCTTTGACGGCGTTGAGCAAATAATTGATTTTTCGCAGGGTATCCGTGACCTGCCCAAAGAAAATGTACTCAAATATATTTTCAACGACGGCTCTTGGATGGCTGTTCGCCCTTCGGGCACGGAGCCTAAAATCAAAATATACTATTCGATTGTCGATCCGAGCAAGGAAAATGCTAATAACCGCCTTGAAAAAATAAGAGAAAAAATTAAGAATATTATCAATAATTAACGCAGGATTTTTATAATATTCCGCCCTCGTGTCAAAGGGGAATAAGGAGATTAAGTATGAACAAAACAGAAAAATATATTAATACTGTTTTACAGCCGAAGCTTCAGGGCGACGGCGGTTGGGTTGAATTTGTATCTCTTGAGGGAAACGAGCTTACCTTGATTTTCAGGGGAGAGTGCTCAAAATGCCTGATTTTGCACAGATGTGTTGATTGGATAGAGCAGCAGATTAAATCCGATTTGAATAAAACCGTTACTGTTAAAGCAATACGCAAAAAGCCTTATTTTCAGGATATATAGGGAGGGATTGATATGGCACATATTAAAGTTATCAGGCGTTCAATGCGTCCCGAGGAATGGACAGGTCTGCGTTTTATATGGCTTAAAAGATATATCTATGATAATAAGTGGGAAATAAAAAATCTTCAAATCCGTGACGCCCGTCAGGTTTCCGAAATGGAGTTTGAATATTATTCCGATGAATACAGGCCTCTTAACAGGGGAGATATGTATTTTACACCCGACGGTACCGCTTTTATTCAGGCAGATGTTGATGTTCCTCAGGAGCTTCGTGGCAAGGAGCTTTGGTTTTCACTTAAAACTGCCGCCGAAATCTGCGTTAAGGTTAACGGCAAATATGTTGGCGGTGTAGACCCTAACAGAGAGAGAATGTTGCTTTCACCATATGTTGACGATACAAAAACACTTCATTTTGAAATGATGGGCTATAACCGTTCAAAGCCCGACGATGAGAGAAATCCCGAATCGCTTTCGGTAAGAGGCTGTCGTCAGATTTTTGAGGGGGCTTATATTTGTACTGTAAATCATAAGGTTCAGGACCTTGTATGGGATTTTGAGCTTCTTTTGGATATTGCATCAAGCGAGCTTTTTAATGAGGATTACAGAGCCTTTCTCAATAAAGAGCTTAATAACGCTATGAATCTTATTGATTTTGACAGCGATGAGCTTACAGGCGTTGACGAATGTCAAAAATATCTCAACGATGTTGTTTTTGCAAATGATAATTATAAGGGTAGCGGAGATGTTGCTCTGATTGCCCATTCTCACCTTGATATAGCTTATTATTGGCGGAGAATTCACGCCGTACAGAAAAATCTGCGTACGGTTTTGATACAGCTTCGTTTAATGGATAAATATCCCGATTTTAAATATACTCATACCCAGCCGTATGTTTATGAAACCTTGGAAAAGTATTATCCCGATGTTTTTGAGGAGCTTAAAGAAAAGGTTGCAAACGGGCAGTTTGAGCCCGTCGGCGCAATGTATGTTGAGCCCGACTGCAATGTTCCGTCTGCGGAGTCCCTTATCCGTCAGTGCCTTTACGGTCAGCTTACATATAAAAGAATGTTCGGTAAAACGGTAAATAATGCTTGGCTGCCCGATGTTTTCGGCAACAGCTGGATTTTACCGCAGATTCTTAAGAAAAGCGGAGTCGATTATTTTGTTTCAAATAAAATGTCAACCTGGAACGATACAAACCGTTTTCCTCATAATAACTTTATATGGAAGGGTATAGATGGTACAGAGGTGCTTGCCTGTGTTCCGCCTACTCATTTCATAACATGGAATATGCCTTCGCAGATTCAGGAAAATTGGGAGGCGTATATTGATAAAGACAGCGGCGGTCAGACAATGAATATGTTCGGCTACGGCGACGGCGGTTCAGGCTGTACCGAAGAGATGATAGAGCTTATGCACCGCTTTGATAAATTATCTGTTATGCCCAAATGCGAGCATATGGGCGGCGCAGAATTTCTTGAAAAAAATCTTAAAAAAAACGATAACCTCGAAATCTGGGACGGCGAGCTTTATCTTGAAATGCACCGCGGTACCTTTACTACAAAATCAAATATGAAAAGAGCAAACCGCCGCCTTGAGTATAAATTGAGAAATGCCGAAATGCTCTCTGTTTTAAGAGGCGAGGATAATTCAAAAGAGCTTACCGATATTTATAAAAAGCTTCTTATAAATCAGTTTCACGATATCCTCCCCGGCTCTCATATTCATCCCGTTTATGAGGACGCTATGGCTGATTATGCAGATATCGAAAAAAGAGCCGATGCCATTATCGGTACGGGCTCAAAATATTTCAATACTCTTAATTTTAAAAGAACCTCTCTTACCTTTGTTGAGAATAAAAGAGGTACTTCAACTCGATACGGTGTAAGGGGAAATTGGGTCATTCCTAATATTAACGCCCTTTCTTCCGGCAGTATAAGAGCGTCGGGATATAAGGACGAGTGGCTTACAGTCGGCGAAGCTGTTGAAACGCCTTTTTATTGCGTAAAATTCAATGACGACGGCTCTATTGCTTCGCTTTACGATAAGCAATATGAGCGCGAATGGGCAGACGGCGACTTTAATAAGCTTAAGATATATACCGATTGTCCGGGAAATTACGATGCTTGGGATATACTTCCGAATTATAAGGATAAGCAGATTGAAATTGCGGTTAGGCAACCGCTTGAGCTTTATGAAAAAGACGGCGAAGCCGCTGTATTCAAGGCAGTTCTTTCAACAGAAAAATCCACTTGGACAATGCTTATCAGACTTTTCAGAAGAAGCAGAGGCATTGAGGTTGAAAATATTGTTGACTGGAATGAAAAGCATAAGCTTGCAAAGGCAGAATTTGCCTGCAATGTTTTAACCCGTAAGGCGCTTTGCGATACATCAGCAGGATTTATTGAAAGAGAAACTCACAAAAATACCTCCTGGCAGCAGGCAAGATTTGAAACCTGCCACCATAAATGGGCTGATTTATCCGAAACCGACGGCGGTATTGCGCTCATCAACGACGGCAAATACGGCATAGGCTTTGACGAAAATGTAATGTCGTTATCTCTTCTGCGCGCAACAATAAGACCCGATGTTACAAGCGATATAGTCAGACATGATTTTTGTTATATGATTATGCCGCATGCCGAAAGCGCTGTTGAAGCAGGCATTAACAATATTGCATTTGAGTATAATATTCCCCTTGTTAAGGCAGATGTTGAATATAAGGGCAATACCTTTGAGCCGCTTTATATGCAGGCTATGAAAAAGGCAGAGCAGTCGGATATGACTGTTATCCGCCTTTCGGAGCAAAACGGCAGACGGGGAAGAATAAAGCTTGATAAAAAGGTTAAGCTTCTTAATATGCTTGAAGAGGTAATCGGCGAAACCGATGTTATTGAGTATAAACCCTTTGAGCTTATAACCGTAGGGGTGGAAAAATGACTTCAACTCAAATAATAATTATCGTCGTAGTTGTAATTCTCGTTCTCGGCATAGTAATTCTTCCGCTTTTCAACCGCAGTCAGTTCAGAGGTCTTGAGCCTGACCAGCAGATAAGAATTATTATGAAGGAAGCTAAAGGGCTGATATTCTTTAAAAATGTATCAAAGGGCAGTACGGGTATTCTTTATTATGTAAAAAATAAGCGTAAGATTCTTGCTTTTCCTTGGGTACTTTCAGACGGAAAAATGCTCTGCACAAGGGATAACCCCTTTGAGCACTGGGATTACCCCGAGGAAAAAGAGCCTCTTAATGAGGACGAGCTCAAACAGCTCATTAACGAGCTTGAAAAATATAATAAAAAAAATCCGATAAAGCTGATATTCAAATAAAACAGGTAAAATAGGGCAGTCAAAGTGACTGCCCTATTTTATTTGAAGTATATAGTCCGTACTTACATTATTACAATCACGAAAAGTGAGACAGCAATTTTGTTGAATTAATCAACACTTAAATGATAAAATTTCACTTTCAAAAAATTATACAGTGACCTTTAAAATGCTCAAAAGAATACTGGTACATATTCAATAACAATATTGACAATCTTTTTTATTCAAAGTATAATAAAAGTATAATATTTATATTATTAATTTGTTGGAGGAAAAATTATGAAAAAAGCTATCAGTCTGTTATTATCATTTGTAATGATAATGAGTATTATGACATGTGTTGATTTGTCAATTCTTGCACAGTCAAGTGATTTTGATTATGAAGTGCTTGAAAACGGAACTGCTCAAATTACGCAGTATAACGGTGATGATGACGAAGTAACAATTCCGTCAAGTATTGATGGATATGAAGTTACAAGCATAGGTTTTTGGGCATTTGAGGACAGCAGTATAGAAAGTGTAATAATTCCCGAAGGGGTAACAAGTATAGAGTACGGTGCATTCTCATATTGTGAAAATCTAAAAAGTGTTACTCTTCCGTCAAGCTTGGAGAGCATGGATCAAGAAGCCTTTTACGGTTGTTATGCTTTGACAGATTTTATTGTCGCAGAAGAAAACAGTAATTTTTGTGTTGTTGACGGCGTAATTTTTAACAGCGATAAAACAGTACTTATTAAATATCCGCAGGGCAGTGAGAACACAACATATATTATTCCTGACAGTGTTATAGAGATAGGAAGCTATGCATTTAGTCAATGTAAAAACTTAACAAGCATAACAATCCCTGACAGTGTAATAAGCATAGGTGATTATGCATTTCATGATTGCACAAGCCTAACAAGTGTAACAATACCAAACAGTGTAAAAAGCATAGGTGATTATGCATTTTTTTATTGCACAAGCTTAATGAATGTAACAATAGGCGATAGTGTAACAAGTATAAGCGATTGGGCATTTTATTATTGCACAAGCTTAACAAACATAACAATACCTGACAGTGTAACAAGCATAGGTTATTGTGCATTTTATTATTGCACAAGCCTAACAGATATAATTGTGGACAGTGCTAATGCAAATTATTCATCGCAGGACGGAGTGTTGTTTGATAAAAATAAAACCACACTTATACAGTATCCTATTGGTAATGAAAGAATATCATACACAATTCCAAACAGTGTAACAAGCATAGGTGATTATGCATTATGCTGCACAGGCTTAACAAGTATAACAATTCCTGAAAATGTAACATACATAGGTAATTGGGCATTTGCTGATTGCACAAGCTTAACAAGTATAACAATTCCTGAAAATGTAACATACATAGGTGATTGGGCATTTGCTGATTGCACAAGTTTAACAAGCATTTGTATAGAAAATAAGGAATGCGAAATATATGATGATTATGATACAATATGTGAAAATGCAGTGATTTTCGGTTATAAGGATTCGACAGCGCAGGCATATGCAGAGAATTATGACAGAAGCTTTGTTGCAATTGACGATGCCGATTGTTCAAATGGTAAGCATGCTTATGTTTCTGAAGATAATGTAATAGAAACAAAGTATACATGCGTATTGTGCGGATACTATTATTGTGAAGCCAAAGTTTTATCTGCAATTCATGCAGGTGAAACGGTTACAGTGGATATAGAAAATCCCGGTGAGAGCAAATATTTTGTTTTTACCCCTGAAGAATCCGGTGTTTATACATATTGGTCAGAGGGTAGTTATGATACATATGGATATCTATATGATGATAATCTTCAAGAGCTGACACATGATGATGACAGTGCTTACAACTACGGTAATTTCTCAATTACATACAATTTTGAACAAGGGAAAAAATACATTTTGCAGTGCAGACATTATAGTTCCGGAACAACAGGCTCATTTGATATTTTGCTTGCCAAAGGCAGACATAATTTTTATCCGGGTGATGTTGCAACAAGCGGCGATTATAAATATGAACTGCTTGAAAATAATTCAGTTGAAATTATTGATTATTTAGGTAACGCGGAAAATGTTACAATACCTGCATCACTTGATGATTATAATGTAGAAAGCGTCGGACGCAGAGCCTTTGCATTTTGCACAAGCTTGCAAAAAGTTACCATACCTGATAACATCACAGCAATGGGCTACTGGGCATTTTCAAATTGTGATTCATTGAATGAAGTAAATATAGGTAAAAATGTAACAACACTTTCATACGGTATATTCTATAATTGTGAAAGCTTATCAGAGGCAGCAGTACCAAAGAATATTGAAAGCATTCAGGGAAGAGCATTTGACGGATGTACTTCATTAACCTCAATTACGATTGAAAATAAAGATTGTTCAATTTGTGATGACGAGCTTACAATTTCAGAAACTGCAACAATTTACGGTTATAAAAATTCAACAGCACAGACTTATGCTGAAACATATGGTCGTACTTTTGTTGCACTTGATGCCGAACATACTCATACCTATAACAGCGGAGTTGTAACAAAAGCACCAACCTGCACAGCAACAGGTATTAAAACCTACACCTGCACAGTATGCGGAGCAACAAAAACGGAAATAATAGCAAAAACAGCGCATACACCTGTAACAGATAAGGCGGTGGCTGCCACCTGTACGAAGACAGGATTAACGCAGGGAAGCCACTGCTCCGTCTGCGGTACGGTAATAACTGCTCAGAAAACTGTTGCCAAGACAGCACACACCTACAAAACAACAACCACAAAAGCAACAACAAGTAAAAACGGTAGCGTTGTAACAAAGTGTTCAGTCTGCGGAGCAGTTAAATCAAAATCAACAATCTATTATCCGAAAACCATAACCCTTTCGGCAACCTCATACACATATGACGGCAAAACTAAAAAGCCGACTGTAACGG
>JBJEPL010000169.1:0-42540 GCA_051881215.1 Eubacterium sp.
AATCCCCAGACACCGTATTTATCAATTTTGTCACGCTTTTTCATCGTTCGCGTTTCAAGCGAATAAACAATTTTATTTATTCCCGGAACCTTTTTCAGTATTTCAAATATCCAGTTAATAAGAAGAAGGATAAAAGGAATTGGCAATATATTTCCCAAAAAGCTGATTAAAAAGCCTGCAAAGGGATTCATATTGAGAAGCACTATCGCAGTAAACATTCCAAGCCTGCATTCAAGAACAGGGCAAAGCGATATTATAAAAACAACCAGCCAATCCGGTATGCCATGCGCAGATAAAAACTCCTGTATAGTACGGCACAGTTCCTGCATTTAAAATAACCCCTTAAAAATTTTTTTGGTTAGTAATATAGTTATTATTTAATAGATACTTATGAGCGTCCCGAAGTATTTTTTTATCATTTTCAAATTTAAGGTAAGGAAGCGCTCTCTTATAAGGCAACCATATGTAGTCGTCAATTTCGGATTTTTGAATTTTTGTATCAACATCATCGGTTGTTCCCACAAAAATAGAAACTCTTTTATCAATTTTGTTTTTAATTTTATATTTTGATACTCCCTCAAATCCGATGTGGAGCTTTATATGAAGTCCCGTTTCTTCAAGCACCTCGCGCCTTGCGGCGTCGGCTCTCGTTTCCCCCTTTTCTAAATGGCCCTTCGGGAAGCCCCAGTTTGACGAGCGCTTGTTCTTTATTAAAAGATATCTGATGTTATCGCCGATTTTCCTGTAAACGACAGCGCCGCTGCTGCTTTCATAAAGACATTCAAGCGTATAATCGGGAAAATCTTTTTCAACATCAATTCTCTCAAGAATATCAAGGTTAATAAACCGTGTGCTTTTTGGGGCAAGAATCCAAATTGTTTTGCCCTCCTGTTTGGGCACTAATGCCGCTATTATCCTACCGTCAAAGTTACAAACAGTGTGGTCAACGCCCATTATAAAGGCATATTCGTCTGTTTCATTTTCATCCTCGTCATAGATGCATCCGTAATTGAGCGGGTAGGTAAATTCTGCTTCGTCAACATAGCCGATAGATCTAACAATCCTGGCTCTGGCATATTTGCCAAGCATAATATCACCGCCAATAAAGTTATATATGCCATTATTATATAAAATTTTCGGCAACAATACAAGATAATTATTAGACAAATCATTAAAAATCGGGCAGAATTAGATGTTTTTTATAAAATTTTATGCTGTTTTGGCTTATTTTATTTCTTTTGTAAATTCAATATTGTGCGTTTCGTAATCAATTCCGTAATATTCGCAGAATCTTTTCTCCCAAACAGTATCTTCAATATAGTCGCAGCCATATGTAAATCTCTGAAACCTTTTAGGATATTCAAGAATATATATTGTGCTGCTTTCGCTTTCAAGCTGACTGTTGATATATTCCACACGCTGATTTTCGTAATAATGAACATTTCCCCAGCCTATACAGAAATATAAGCTTCCTGCAACAAAAACGGCTATAACGGCCGCTGTGGCGGCGCAGAACGCTTTTTTTGACAAAAGAGGTAAAGCAGCATTCAAGAGCACACTGGCAAACAGAATGAGCATTATATAAGATGGTATGAGGCATCTTGCGCTTACCGGAGTAGTGACAAACAGCGGAACAGTTAAAGCCCCTGCCGAAAGAATTGCAAAAAGCAGCTTTGTCTTTGTCTTTCTGTCAAATTCAAGCATAACTGCAAGAGAAACAAATCCGATATATGAAAGCACTGCCGCAATAAGACGGGGAGCATCCCAAGCCGCGGTTAATCTTAATCCCGTATCAAAGAAGAACAGCCAGCAGAATACGGCATACGCATATTGGAGACCGAGGATTATTTTAATTTTTTTCTTTTTCTTATCCGAAAAATCCTTTGTTTTAAAATAGAAAAAAGTGAGAATTGTAAATAAAACAATAAATGCAGTTAAAAGACCGACATTATATTCAAGCAGCCAACGGCTTATCTTTGTTGCGTTTGAAAAGATTGTATATCCGAGTGAGGAGCCTCCGATAGTTCTGTATTCGTTGGCGTCATTACCTTTAAAGATATTCAGATATGCCGAATTTGAGAACATAATAATACAGCCTAAGGCTACACCTGCAAGATATGATGCGTGTGCGGCGTATACTCTGTTAAATCTGATTTTTGAATATACCATAACGGTTACACCCAAAAGAAGCGCATATATGGTAACATGCTCCATAAAAAGAGTGCCTGTTATTCCGAGAATAAATGTTATAATCGGAACGCCTTTTTTATATTCCGGTGCATCGTCGTTCATAACATTTGAAATTATCATTATGTAAAGAACAGCAATAAGTATCGGCGGAACATAATTTGAAAAGCCCGAGCGCCACATGATGAACTGATGAAACATTTTTGTTCTCATAACAAAAAGCATCGCAGGAATGAACATATATACCGTGAGGCTTTTGCTTTCGGTGATTTTTTGAATAGCAAAAGTAAACAGCATTACAGCCAAAACAACACTGATATACCATAAAATGTCGCTTCGTGAAAGCGCCATTATAAAAAGATTTCCGAGATATCTTCCGTTATAATTTGAAAAGAATGAATCAAGTCTTTCAATACCGGTTGAGGTTGCCCATGCCCAGTCATCCATTCTTATAGGAGCATAATAGGCAAGAATAAGTGCCGCAATTGCAGGCAGTAGCTTCGCGAAGAAGGTTAAATATTCGTTTAGGGTGTATTTTCTTTTGAACATAATGGAATTCGACCTCTCTTATGACTTCTTAAAATACTGCAAGATATTAGCACTAATATGTGAATAACATATGAACTAAAAGGAAAAATATACTTACTAAAATATAGTTTATTTTTTATGCAAAAAAAGGACATCCTTGCGGATGCCCTTTCTTTTTTATATGCTTAACTTTTTTAGATTAAGAACCTAATGTCTGGAGGAGATCGCAGAGTGAAGAAATAACTTCGTCTGTATCGCCCTGAAGCATTCCCAGAACATCGTTGATAACACCTGAAATGCTGTCGCTCAAGCCTCCGAGGAGTCCTGCAAGAAGACCGCTGATGTTATCGAAGTTATCACCGTAGTTGACAGTGTTGATGAGGAATCTGAGAACTGCGATGAGTGTTTCTGATGAATCACCCTCAACATAAATTCTTGAACCGTATGTTGCAGCCTGTGAAGCATCTACGATAACATCACCGTGGCTTGCAAGCTGTAACCAATCAACATCCATAAGCTGAATTCCGAGCGGCTGATCCTTAATCTTGATGATTGAAAGAATGTTATTAACCAATGGGATAATAGCGTCTGCGCCGAGAACCTGCTTGAGAGTTGCGTTAAGGTCATAAAGGTCAAGCTTGAAGTTTGTAATACCAATCTTACCGAGTAAGCTGTTAAGGTCAACATTGAGAGCCGAAAGAAGTGATGTTAATACATCGTTGAGGTCTACAACAGGTTTAACAGCGTCGATAAGAGCCGATACAGGAGTAAAGAGATTATCAATAATCTGGCAAAGTCCATCGTTACCGATGAAAAGTGCAAGGTTAGGAAGAACTGCTGCTACTGTCTGAAGAGGAGCATTGAGTATATCCTCAACCTTATCCCAAATAGGATTGATAATGTCAAGAAGAATAGCGTCGTATTCCTTCTCGATATCTTCTCTGTACTGATACTGTGTTTTAATATTATACATTAAGAATGCTTCCATAAGAGGAACAATTGATGATGTATAACCGTTTGAACCCGGGATTCTTACGATATCGAAGAGTCCGAGAGAAGCGTCGTTAAGAAGAACATCAAGTACACCGTAGATAGGACGGAGAACTGCAACAAGTGCATGGAAGAAGCTGTCTCTGTCAGTTACGCCCCACTTGAGTGAATCTGCGTTAACATTTGCCCAAGAGCCGGCAGCAGCAATTACCGAAGCAGCGCTCTCAAACTTCTGACCGTATCTTTCATCAACAAGAAGCTTTGCAACATTCTCTGCTGTGAAATCAATATCGGTTTGAGCAAGAAGCTGTGCAAGGTTTGTGCCGTCATTAATCTTAACGCCTTCAATTGCACCGTAAAGACCGACTGCAAGCTTGCTGATAAGCTCATCCTTGAATAATGCACCGCCGATGAGACCGTTAAGGTCTGCAAGACCGCTGATAAGACCGTCTAACATAGGAGGGAGATTCTTCAGGAAGTCTGTATCCATATTTTCAGGATATGAGAAATCATATTCGCCTGTCTTGTATGCTGTGTAATCCCAGAAAGCGTTTGTAGGCTCTTCCTTAAGCAGGTAGAATACAGCAACTACAATTGAATCTGCCGGAGATGTACTGATTTGGTTGAATACGCTTCTGATTATTGAAGCAAGTACATCGCTATTCTTAATTGCGTCTATGCCGCAAATGAGATCCTTAAGAGCAGCAGCGTTGTTAACCAAGGTCTTAGCAAGGTAACGAAGAACTGCAACAAGCGTTTCGCCCTTATCAGCGATTATTTCCTTATTGGTGAACTTGCCCTCTGTATTTTCTGCTGCAGATTCTGAAACTACAGCCTTACCGTGAGAAGCAATTGTTGACCACTTGAATTCAGGAAGCTGAATTCCGAGCTTGCTCTTAAGAAGCGAGTTGATAAGAGGAACAACGATATCCTGAATGTTGCAGGAAGCAAGGTCTGTAAGCTCAAGGTTAAGGGTTACGCCATTAAGACCGATTGCATCGGTAATAACCTTACCGAGATCCTTGCCGAGTGCAAGCTTAAGAATTTCGTCGATATCTACACCCTGATTCTTCTTCATATCCTTAAGAAGCTGAGTAACAGGGGAGAGAAGATTATCAAGTAACTGTGTAACGCCGCTGTTGTCAATGAAGTAAGCGACATTAGGAAGTACTGAAGTGATTGTATCAAACGGAGCCTCGAGAACATCGTCAACAAAGCTCATTACAGGATTGAGTACATCAAGAAGTACATTATCCTTTGCTTTCTCACAATCCTTTACATACTGGTCATATGTCTTAATTCCGTCAACCTGGAAAGCGTCAAGGAACGGAACGATTGCATTTTCATATCCGTTTGAGCCGTAGAGGTTAAGTGTCTTAAGAGTTTCAAGATTTGCAAGGTTGAGTGAAAGAGCAGTTGAATATTTGCCGTCTGACAGTGTTTTAATCTCAAGTAAACCGTTCTTAAGAACTACAAGAGTTTCGCCCTTGGACTTATCTCCGGTTGAAATCTCAAGATTTGTAACAACACCGTAAAGCATTTCTCCAAGCTCAAGAGCCGAACCGTTAAGGAACGGAGCGAGAATATCAATGAACGGACGGAGAACTGCAACTACTGCGTTAACGAAGCCCTGCTCTGCCATTGCAGAACCGTCTGTGAAGCCCCAGTTAACATTCTTAACATTCTTCCAGTCTGACTGAGCAGAAAGTGCCTTTGCAGCTGAAGAATATGTTGCGCCGTAGCTCTTATCTGTGAGAAGCTTTGCTACACCCTTAGGCGATACATCAATGCCGAGCATTTCAAGATAAGGAGCAACCTTTTCTGAATTTAATGCACCGTAAAGTGCGGTTGCAAGCTTTGTTACCATTCCGTTGGTAAAGAGCAAATCATTTACAAGGCCCGAAAGGGTATCTGCGTCAACTACATCAAGTCCTGCAAGAAGAGCAAATACAGAGCTTACTGCATTATCAAGCTGTTTAACAGCGTTGTCTGCATCTTCAGCCGTAATGCCAGCAGGATATGTGAATTTAGCATTGAGCTCTTTATAGTACTCATAGCACCAGAACACCTCTGTAGGTGACTGTGTAAGCTCTACAACAGAGAATACAAGTGAAAGAATATCGTCTGACTTAAGACCGAAGATAAGATCGATGATCTCTTTTACTGTTCCGGAATAAGTATTGCCGAGAAGCTGCTTAATTGCATCGCCGTTTACAAGTACAGCGTCAAGAACATATCTGAGAAGTGTGATAACAACCTTGTTTGTATCGCCCTTAACAACGATTCTTTGACCGATGCACTTAACAGCACTTGCTTCGTTCTTAACTGTTCCGAGACTTGCAAGTCTTAACCAGTTAATGTTAGGAACTGTAATTCCTGTTCCTTCAAGAAGTGTGTTAGCAAGCTTGATAACTAAGCTGTCACCCTCTTGCATATCGTCTGTAATTGATGTTTCCGTAAGCTCATCAAGGCTTTCAACTCCGAGGAGACTTGAAAGTAACTCTGAAATAAGTCTTTCAACATCAATGATAGGGTTGATATCTCTGATTATTGCTGTAATCGGTGTAATGAGATTTCCAATAAACTGAACAAGTCCGTTATTTGCAATGAAGAGTCCGATATTAGGAAGTCTTGATGCGATTGCATCAACCGGGCTTGCAATAATCTCATCTACAAGACCGAATATAGGCTTGAGTATATCAATAAGAAGATTATCTGTTGCCTTATTCTTGTCTGACAGGTATTTCTCGTAAGACTTAAGGCCTGTGCACTGGAATGCCTCAAGAAGAGGAACTATTGCGCTTTCATAAGCATTTGAGCCAGGAATGTTAATTCCTTCAAGTATGTTGAGCTTACCGTCTGCAAGAAGAACATCAAGAAGTCCGTCAATAGGTCTGAGGATTGCTGCAAGAGCAGTAAGGAAGGAATCCTGATCCTTTACGCCCCATGAGAGCTTAGCGAAGTCAACCTTGCTCCAATCAGCAGCCTTACTGATTACCTTTGCATTAGCTGTGTAAGCCTTGCCGTAGCTCTTATCCTTAAGAAGCTTTGCAAAATCTGCTGTGCTTGTTGAGATACCTACAATATCAAGAATATTGCCGAGTTTGATTGTATCTGTAAGTGAAACCTTATCAATATTTGTGTAAATTAAATTAGCAAGAGTATTAATAAGATCGTCTGTGTATAAGTACTGATCAAGAAGAGCGCCGAGGTCAAGCTCATTGATTATACCGTCAAGGAACTTAACAAGCTTTTCAACATTTTCAGCAGTTACGCCGTCAGGATAGCTGAAGTTGAAGTTCTTTGTGA
Source organism: Eubacterium sp. (assembly GCA_051881215.1). GTDB lineage: Bacteria > Bacillota > Clostridia > Oscillospirales > Acutalibacteraceae > Eubacterium_R. Next base: position 7,015 of record JBJEPL010000169.1, read on the forward strand.
TGTAATCCGTGTAATCCCAATAAGCTTCTGTTGTATCGCCGATAAAGAAGTAGTAAATAGCAGCGATAATCTGATCTGCGGAATGTGTCTTAATTTGATCAATAACATTGTTAACGATTCCGTTAAGCAAGCTGTTGTCAGCAATTGTTTCTTTAGTATCATTATTAATTACAATAGATTTAATAACAGCACCGATAGGATCGATATTGCTCTTTACATTGTTGAGTACATAACGAAGAACAGTGATAAGAACCTTACCGTAGTCAACATTCTTGAGATACTTGCCTGTAAGAGCCTTGCCGTCTTCGCCGGTCGCCTTGCTGGTGTAAGTAGCTCTTGTTCCGAGACTGATGAGTGCGTTCCAATCAATATTGCTGAACTTAAGCTGTTTAACATTTTCGTTTTCCTGACCTGCAAGGATTGTGTTGACGATAGGAATAATCATATCCTCAAGGTTAAATGTTGTCAGGTCAGTAAGGTCAATAATAAGCTCGCCCTTATCCATACCGAGAAGAGCACCTACATAATCACCGAGTGATTCGCCGAGTATCTTTTCAAGTATAGTGTTAAGATCAAGTGTTTTTGCTGCGCTGTAAATGATTTCGGTTACAGGAGCAAGAAGATTTGAAACTGCCTGTGAAAGACCGTGTGCATCAATATATACTGCCAAGTTAGGAAGTAATGTTGCAATTGTTTCAACAGGTTTTGCAGCTATCTTATTAAGGAGAGATTTATTTGAAGAACCTAAAATAGGATTAAGTATGTCAAGAAGGAGGTTATCCTTTGCTTTTGCAACATCACTCTGATATTGAGCATATGTCTTAACATTTGAACACTGGAATGCCTCAAGAAGAGGAATTACTGCGCTGTTGTAGCCGTTTGTACCTTCAATCTTAAGATCTTTTAATGTTGTCTTAAGTGAGCTTAAATCAATCTTAATTGTTGTTGCTCTTGAAAGCTCGCGGTTTGCGTCGTCAATTGTAAGAGTAAGAACACCGTTCTTCATCTGATAGGTAATCTTAGTCTGTACAGTAGGATTTCCGTTTTCGTCTTTTACAAGGTCGATAACGGTTTCTGTTTTAGCAATATTAAGAGTAGCCAAAACATTGTAGAGCTTATCGCCGATATCAAGCGTGCCCTCGTTAAGGAATACCTCAAGTACGCCGTACAAAGGACGAAGAATTGCAACAAGAGCGTTTACAAAGCCCTGTTGAGCATTGCTTGAACCGTCTTTGAAGCCCCAGTTAACATTTTTAACATTCTTCCAAGATTTTTGAGCAGCGATTGTCTTTGCTGCGGAAGAATAAGTAGCGCCGAAGCTTGTATCCTTGAGAAGATTAGCAAAACCTGCTGTTGATACATCAATTCCCAGTGCGCTGAATATAGGAGAAAGATCTTCCGTATCAAGTGCGCCGTAAACTGCTGTAGCAAGTGTTGTAAGCAGAGAGTTTGTAAACAGGTTTTTATCAAGAACATTCTGAAGGTCTGAACCCAAGTCAATTCCTAATGACTGGAGAAGAGGGAAGATGTTGTTGATAACAGCGTCGATACCGGTTACGGCTTCATTTGCCATTGTCTTTGTGATTCCCTTAGGATACTTGAAGTTTTCAATCTTCTCCTGAAGGTAATTTTCAAAAGACCAGAAAGCAAGTGTTGGGCTGTCGGTAGCCTCTAATACCTGATTAAGTATGCTTAAGATATCTTTTGCTGTAAGCTTCTTTGCTTTGATTGCATCAAGTATTTCGTTGATTGTGTTCTTTGTCTGATCGGAAATCTTGTTATCATCAGCTCTTGAGCTGTCGATTGCATTAACAATAAGACCTACAATTGAAGTGAGATTATCATTGTCAAGAATTGCATCAATTAAGTACTCAAGAACATATACAAGAGCGTCTGCCGGTGAAGTGGCATTGCTGATTGCCTTCCAATCAATAAGATCAAGAGAAATTCCGAAAGAAGCAATGTAAGAATTGATAATAGGAATTAAGTTAGAGCCTGAAAGACCGTACTTATTGTTGTCCTTACCAATCTTAATATTAACAAGTGCGTTGCTTTCGTCTGTTTCCGTCAGGCTTACAAGCGTATCGTCACACCACTTGTCAATCAATGCCTTGAAAGTAGGGGAAAGAGCATTAAGCTTGCTACTGCTTATTCCAAGGATATTTCCTACGCCCTTAATTTCCGTTGCAATAGGAGTAATTGCTCCGTTTATGATAGAAGCGATTGTCGGGTTCGTTGTATCGTCAAGGATTTTAGCAAGACCCTGTACTGTTGTAATCAATGATGTTGCAGGTGTTTTAAGGAAATTATTAATCCAGCCGGCAAGAGGTCTGATAATACCGAGAACAGCTTCATCATGATAACCTGCTGTTTCTGCAGCATATTCCTCTGCTGTATCAACATCAGGAGCACCGATTGCATCAAGAACAGGCATAATGATTGTTTCATACCAGCCTGTGTCTATAAGAAGAACACCGAGGATTGAAGAAACAAGTCTTAACGAAGAAGCAAGGCCCTTGAAGAAAGCATCCTTATCTCCGTCTTTAATGCCCCAGTCAATACTAATCTTAACAGAACCGTTTGCATTTACTGCATCGTGCCAGCAGTCAAGATTTGTAAGCTTCTTTTCAGCGTCTGCATAGTCGCCTATTCTGATTTGAACTGTGTCAGGTGAAATGATACCTTCAATTGCTTCAACAAGAAGATTATATTGAGCAGGTGTGTCTGTACCGATATCATAATCATCATATAAGTCTTTAAGAAGATTTTCAACAATATCTTCAATCAAAACAAAGGTTTCAACAACGATAGTTGTAAGGCTTTCATTTGTATATACCTTATTTTTATCAACATCGCCGTTTGCATCAGCTTTATTTGTATCGTTTCCGTTAATATAGAACAGATACATATTAATAATCTTGACTAAATCGCTCGAGCAGTCATTGCCGAGATAATTTGAAAGCAAGGTTACGATTGCAGCTGCAATGCTGTCTGCTTCATCTAAAGCAAATCCGTCAACTGTTATATCGGAAACAAGTGATGACAGCATATTGTCAAGGTTTGTAATAAGATCCGATACATTGCTCAACTCATCAGCAGTATATCCGCTTGCACTTGCGGCTGAAGGAGCAGCCTCTTTGATTTCAGAGGTACCCATAAGTTTGCTTGCCACTGAAATAAGGCTTGTTGTGCTTGTTTGAGCGGTTGTATCTGATTTGAAGTGATTAATAAGGTTAGTAATTACTTCAATAAGTGTATTGATATTTGTAATAAGGAAGTAAGCGTGATCCTTTGAAAGGCCGGTAAATCCGTTATCGCGCTTTTCAAATGTGAAGGAATATTTATCTTCACGGGTAAGCTGGAATACACCGTTGAGGAGATCTGTTACGATGCTCTGCTCTCCGAATCCGCCCAAAGCCTCAAGAAGTCCGCTGACAAGAGGAATACTGTCTGAAATCTTATTGCCCGGTGTAACTGCATTGTTAACAAGGCTTAAGATTGCATTGAGCCAATCGCCTACAAATATATCTGCAAAGCAGTCGAATATATCAACTGATCTGTCAGCGTCACTGCTGTTTGCATAAGATTTAAATTCTTCAAATCTTGTGTTTTGAGAAATCTTGCATGCTTTTGAGTCTTTATCAACAGCATCGCTTGTTACAATTTTACCGTCATAGCAGTATAACCAAGCATCGCTGTCAACGCCGTATTTATCAGCTGCGAGATTTTCCATAATATCAAACAACTGCGGAATTGCAACAAAGATATTATTAAGGCCGGAGCCTACTCTCTGGTCGATAGCGTCAAGCTTTACTGCATTTCTGAGTTCAGGAGTTGTAACAAACTCATCAACGGATGCGCTGAACATAACAGCTAACTCTGTAATAACCTCTGAAAGACCTGCGGCAAGCTGACCGTTTGATTCTGTCTTTGCAGGATCAGGCTTGCTGCTGTTAGCGTTATCCTTGTTAAGCGCATTGAAAATCATCTTTTCAAGGTCGGCAATTTTTGCGTCACGCAAAGCAAGGTCGGCAAAATAAATACCGGTAATAACAGGAACATCGCCTTCATATGTCATTTGATAGGTGAACTCTGTAAGACCTACGCCCTTCAAGAGCTCCTTAAGATCGGTATGGCTGTTTCCTTTGTAGGAATATGTAGCTGGATCAGTTGAATCGTCTCTTGTTATCTGATTGCCCTGCTCATCGGTTACTACATAATGTTTAAGATCGGCTGTATCAATATCCTCAGCATGGAACTTTGCAGTTTCATATTCGGAAGTGGATTCGTTCTTCACCTGATAGTAAACTGTCTTTGCTTCGTAATAGTCGTAAGCTGCCTCGGCAGGAATGCTATCCTGTGTATCAAGTAACCAATGGAGAACCTGAGGAAGAACGATATTCAAATCCCAACCGAACTGGTTAAATCCGATGTAAGAGCCTGCTTCAAGAGAAACTTCTCTTCCGCCTGTAAGCATCTTTACAAGATTTGCTGCAATATCGTTAAGAAGACCCTGATACTGATCTCCGTCACCGTTAAGAAGGAACGGCTCAATGAGGTCATCAAGCAATACTGTCAATACAGGAAGAAGCTCAACTATTGTTGCAACAGGAGAATCATAAAGACGCTGATATACATCTTCAAGTGCAACTGTTAAGTTAACAGGAGTTTTAAGCAGGTTATTCAACAAGCCTTCAACTGTAGTTCCCAATAATTCCTTTTGAACAATACTGAGAACCATATCATTCAAAAGAAGGTTTGTAATGTCAACGCCTACTGAAGATGCACCGTCATTAATAGGAGTTGTGAAATCATAATCATTAGGATTATATTTTTCACTGTCATCAAGCTCAACATTGTCTCCGGCGCCAACGCCGCCTGCTTCTTCAAGAACCTTAGCTACATCAAGAACATCAATTATGGTTTCTGTTCCCAGGTTTTTATTGTTCATAAACTTTACGCCGTATTCTTCCTGAACGAGAGATGCGAGTACATAAGATCTTGCATCGGCGTAATAGTTGTTAATAGTAGCAGTTGTTGAACTCTTAAAAGCATTGTACAGCTCCAAACGAGCGCTTGTAGTACCTGTACTGTCCGTACCAGTATCAGTCGCATTGTTAAGAACAATTGCGATATATTCAGTTGATTTGCTTACGCTTGTTTTATAGTTTTTAAGAATATCTTCACTTGCTCGGTTTGTACCGGAAGGTGAACCATGTGTGATTGTTGCATAAGCAGCATCGAATTCCTCTTGTGACTGACCCTCGTCAAGCCTTACAAAGCTTTTAGGAAGATAATACCAACCTTTTCTGGAACTTAAACCTACGGTAACATTAGTTTTACCGTCTTTGAAATAGTCAGCAGGAAAAGTATATGAAACACCGCCGGATGTTACAAAGGTCAAAAGAGACATATCCGATTTAATTTCAGCTAAATCGCTTGCGGAAATAACACATGTGCTGTTTCCTCCTGTCGGCATTTCTGCGTCAACAACTGCGTCGATTTCATCTCTGCTGCTGTATTTGCCGCTCTTGAGGAGTGCACCGTAAAGCAAGTCGTCATAGAAATCGGTATAAGCCTCTGCACGGTCACCGGTAAATCCGTCACCGAATACTTCATCAAGAAGCTTTTGTGTAAGAACTGCCTCAACCTCGGAATCTACAAGCTTTTGGCTTTCGGGATTAGTATCGTAATCCGTAACACCAAGGTCGTTAGCTGCCTGCTCTGCTGTATAAAGAGGAGCAAGCACGGTTAAATAGTTATCAAGTGTAATGTCGTCGGAGTCAATACCGTTCTTATGATAGCTTACCTTTGCTCCTGCAGCATTCATAAAGCTGTAATCCCTTAAGAGATCCTGAAGGATAAAGCCCATTCTTCCGTATTCGGAATAATAAATAAGAGTCGCAACACTGTCGATTTTGATATCATAGTTGTAAAACTCATAAATCTGACTGTAACGGTCATAAGCCTTTTTGAGCTGCTCGCTTTCTTCGGCTGTAAGCCTGAAGTCGGTCTGCTCCAACTCGTACAGGTTCATAGTCTTATAGTCATTTGCTTTTTCACCTGCACGGTTTGCAATTTCAAGAACTACCTTATCAAGCTCCTTGAGCTCATTAAGAATATCCAAATACTTGTTTGCGAGCGGCTCAAGAGCATTTTGCGTTTCGGCAAGCCAAGCTCTTGTTTCGTCGTCAAGTTCTGAATTGTCTTTGTAGTTCTCACAAAGCATATAGAGTGTGTAGAAGGACATTCCGTCGCCGTTTGTATCGAGGTAATCATAATGTTCCTCGTATCCGCTTGGCAATGTAGTTCTGCCTTCAATGTGTTTAATGAAGTCTTCCTTGCTTGTGCTGCCTAAAAGATTTACAAGCGTAGGGGACAATACATCAAGTATGTCCTGTATGGTGACTTCGCTGTTGACTTTTTCTTTTTCCGCATCTGTAAGCTCGGTCTTGCCTAATTTCTTGGCTTCCTTAGCATAGATGGGACTGCTTATAGCGCCAACGCCCATAAGCACTGCCGGCAAATATGTATCTGCCAGCTCGTTGAGGGTGTCAAACGATTCGTCTGCGCCGCCCCCGGTTGACCAAATGCTGTTGTCATTGTTTTGCGCAAATGCGGTAAAACCGACAGAGCATGTGGTGACAACCATTACTACAGCCAAGAAAAAGCTGAGTAATTTTTTGCTCGTCCTCATATAATTCTCTCTCCTTTACATATGATTTAACGAACTTGTCGTTTGGATTTGCGAAGCATATATTCCTGCTCCCCAAAAAAGAGCTTGTTAACAATTTGTTCACAAAACTTCGGATTTTGGGCAGAGTTATACACGCACGCACGAACAAATACAATATATTTATACCAAATAACAAAGACCAAGTCAATAGGTTTTATTAAAATTTGAACAAATTGTAAATTTCAAGGTAACTTTGGTAAGCTACTTTTGCAGAACAAAAAGCCAAGCAAGTAATAAGACACGAGAGGTATAAAAGACAAAAAAGTCGAAAAAGTCTAAAATATTTGTAAAGCATTTTGCTTTTACACGCAATAAAAATGTGTCAATCTAATCACCTTTACACTTGAATTTGTGACAAAAAAACACAAATTTATTAATAAAAAGAAAACAATTTATTAAATAAATGTAAATTTTTTCAACGTTCGCTCAAAAATCTTTTGCGATTTTTGGTCAAAATCACAAATTTAAAGCCTCAAAAAAAGCAGTATTGACTTTTCAAACTAATTATGTAATAATTAATATGCGTTAATTGCGAACTTGCGTCTGCTTTATCGTATAAGCGCCGGATTTTAATCCCACATTCTATTCAGATTGCCTGATGGTCAGAGGGTGTGTCAGCTTACGGTGGCATCGCGGTTCTCTCTTAATCCGTATTTTTATTTTGCTATTAATGAAATTAGGAGGTTAAAAGCATTGAAAATTAAAAAGTTTTCGCATAAATTGCTGGCTTTGTTCATGGCAATTGTTATGGCGCTCACATGCTTTACAGGTGCGTTAACATCGTACGCTGCATCGTCTGATGTTCAGTATAATGATGAAGCAGTTACATATAACTCACTTGCATGGAAAGTTCTTTCCGATGAGCAGACAGCTACAGCACTTCTTGACTATGCGGATGCTATGCTTGAAGAATACGGTCCCGTTATCGACCAGGCAATGGGCCCTATTATTTCAGGTTTAGGTATGGGCAGCAATCTCTATTGGGAAGGCAATTCAAGAACGATAAAACTTAATTTCGCCGGTATTATTACTGCAGATATTAAGTTCCGCCTTCACAATGTTGATGAAATTATGGAAACACTTGAAAGCGTTGCAGCTGTTATCAGCGATTACAGCTCAATGCTCGGTGACGCTAAGAATATCCAGTTGGGCTCTACAAACGGTGTGAGAAGATCCAACACTTCATCTTGCGACATTATCAGAGATGTTTTAGGTATACTCCGTGATAACTCTACCGATAATAATGGTAAGGATGTTATCGGCGAATTTCTTCGCGGCGGTTTTGATCTCGGTACAGTCGGCAACTTGGCAAACATTGATATTTACGGTATGATTGGAGGACTTATCGGTCTTGATTCCGGTTATGAGTCTGATCTTGTATACAATCTTGTTCAAGGTCTCCTTTTCAATTATACTAATTGGTTTACCGACGAAGAAATTGCAGCTTACAAAGCTAATCCAAGCACATTCGTTTATGATGATGTTCTTCTTGACAAAATGTCAACAGAGCTTCTCAGCAAAATCAGTGTTCTCGTAACTTATCCTGACGGAACAAGCTCTGCTTCAAGACTTGAAGAAATCGAGACTCTTATGAGATCGGGTCTTACATATGAGCAGGCTGCAACACAGCTTGGTTATGATGCTAACCTTGTATATTCAGAGGAAGAAATAATGCATGGCAATGTTCTTCTCTTTGAATATGGTCACGGTGCAGCAAATGAACATCTTGTTATTGACAAGAATTCAAATCTCCTTGACTTCGGTTATCAGGCTCTCGACCTTGCATGGAAGACTGTTTTGAAGGATACAGTTAAGCTTATCCATGTTAATAACAATGTTGACCGCGGTCACGGTGCAAACTTTGATAACAATTATTTCTACTGGGCAAGCGAGACTATTTCAGGCGGTTGGGATGAAACAAATCTTGAAGCTATGTATTCAACTGAAAATGTTAATGCATGGGCAACTGCTGTATACGCTGATTACAGCTTCGATTCAGCTGAAGAATTCCTTGATTATGTAAAACATACATATGAATTCGACCGTACAATAGTTGAGGATCCTAACTATAATTGGAGAGATATAGATGAAACAACTCTCTTCAATAAGCTTCGTTACAGTCCTCTTGCTGACTATTGCTTCGATATGCAGACAGGTCCTATCAACCTTTACTTTATGCAGACCGGTACTGCAAACCTTGATGCTTTCTTTGAAGAGTATACAGATACTTCAAAATATGATTCAATGGTAGCAGCACTTAACAATGCACTTGTTGCAGCTGTTAAGGATCTTTTCCCTGACAGAGACAACATCTATGTAAACACAAAGGGTGATACATCTCGTCCTACTCTTGCAGAAACTTCAATTGCTCCTGGTACACCTATCAGCAGCACAACTAACATGGCTATTACAAATACTCTTGTTAGCAATGCTCTTAAGATGGTTCAGTATACTGCTGATACTACAGACCAGAACATTCTTTCTGCTTTCTATCATTCAGGTGCTACAGAGCTTACAGAGGCTAATCTTGAAACTGCAATGATTCCGCTTCTTGTTGCCTGCATCGGCCAGATTAATCTCGGCAGCGGTCAGCTTCAGAATCTTATCCATCCTGCTGATTGGGATTCATGTAAAGATGCTGAAGGCGTTATCTATCTCTGCCTTGAAGAATACCTTTCATATGTTCTTCCTGAAAAGGATTACGAAGGTAATTACACCGCAAGCGGTGACATTTCTTATGATTCAAACAATATGCTCAATGTAAGCTATGAAAATGTAATTCTTCCTATGGCTCGTGATGCTGTTGTATATGTAATGGAAGCTTCTGTTCCTGTAACATATAACGGCAGTGCTTGGAGAGTAAAGAGCGAGGATACATTCTCATCAGATGCAACTCTCTTCGACCTTCTTAACTCTGTAGTTTGCTACTATGCAAATGACTATCAGTTAGATTCAGGAAGAAGCATGGGTATTGCTTCACTTCTCGGTGTTTGCGATACAAACGGTAACAGCCTTGTTAACGAAAGCAATACACTTTGGGAGAACCTTGACATTATTGTTAATACTCTTGTACCTGTAATCGGTACTCTCCAGTATGGTTCAACTTCATACTACGGTAAGGCAAATTCAGAAGACCTTATCTATAATGATATAGTAAAAGGTATCCTTAATATAGGCGATACTTCAATCCATACAAGCAAGCTTTGCGGTGTATCGAACTTTATCTATAAGCTCCTTACAATCGTAACAGCTCCTCCGATTGCTTCAACAGCAGTTGAAATTACTGTTTATGATTTCCTTAAGGATCTCCTTAACGGTATATTCGGTCCTCGTTACACCAGCCAGACTTGGGTTCCTATCCCGGATGCTACTTCGTCAACTCCTTTCGATGCACTTCTTAAGAGAGATGTTATCGCAGGTACAGACGGAAGCAACATTGGTGTTGTACAGAAAGCAATCTGTAACTTTGTTGAATTCTCCGGTTATCGTTCAGGCATTGACTCTATCCTTAGAGGTATAATGTTTGCAATGCAGGCTCTTAACAGCTTCATGCCTGATGTAATTCCTTCAATCGGTGACCATCAGTACAACATGGCTACAGCAGAAATAGAGGATGCAGCTGTTTCAGGTTTGGAATCGGGTACTATGGTTGAATCAAACCTTGTTATCACAAACAACTGTATCGGTATTAACAATGGTTATGTAAACCAGGACAATATCATTCAGCAGCTTTCTCGTTATTATGTAAAGATTACTAATGTTACAACTAACAGCGAATATGCTGAAGTTGACTACGCAGGTGAGGAAATTGTTCTTGAACCTACAGAGTCAGTAAAGCTTCAGACATATTCGGTTATCGACGGCAGCACTTCAACATATGTATATACATTTACATATGATATTGTTGATAAGGCAGGAAATGCTATTTCTGCTGAACTTACAGGCCTTGAAGGCTTTGCTTATCAAGTTTTGACTAGTGCAGTTTCTTGGAAAGACAGCGTATATCCTGCATCAAGCAACGGCGGCTTTGCTACCTCACTTGAGGTTAACACACCAAGTAGCTCTGCTACAGCAGGCGGTTATACAACTTATACTACAGCAGCTTGCGGCGCTAACAGCCGTTTGTATTTCGGATATCCTGAATATATCGTTGCTTCTGTTAACTCCTTGAGCGATATCAGCTCTGCACAGTTGAGAATAAGCAACACAGGTTCTAACGACGATACAATCGACGGTTGGTACCTCTATGACAGCAAGACATTTACTAATGCAAGCGGTCAGCAGGTAACTGTTGGTATCAACAACCCTATTCCTGTATGGGATAAGGAAACCGGTGATCTTCTCAACTTAGATTTGTCTGACTATTCGACAGATGATGGTGCAACATGGAATCGTGGCACAAATAATGCCGGTTATACAGATACTGAAATTTCAGATATCATCAATAATACTGATCTTGAAGTTAAGACAAGAACTCACATTGCTTACACATTTGCTGAAGCACAGGCTGCAGGAATCATCGCTTCTTACGATCTCGTAGGCGGTGAATATGAGAATGTATATCTCCAGGCAGGAACAAGCACAACCATCACAACTCTCATTCAGAAGATTTCTATGAGAGGACCTATCGATGGTCTTTATATGAACAGCAGAAGCCTTACACAGGGCAGCGGTTCATCTTATTTCTCATTCATCAGCTATGATGGTTCAACAGGTGTAACTCCTGGTACATATGATGTTAACCTTTGTATGTATTCATCAAATGCTAAGGGCAGCACTTCAAATATGAAGCTTGTTATCGGCGACGACAGCAACGCTTTGTCAGTAAACAGCAAGTATAACGAACTCAGTGACCTTATTGCAAACTATAAGTCTTCAGACTTTACAGATCCTGCAATTTACACAGAGGCTCGTGAAATCCTTGCAGACGCTCTTGCTACAGAGGCTATGGTTCTTACCCCTGAAACAGCAAGCGGTATGAATGACAAGACTGTTCTTACAGCTGCAACAGTAAATACAACATCTGAATACGGCGACGCTGCATTTGTTCCGTTTACAACTTCAAATGAAACAGAATACGGCTTACCGGCAGGTGTAAAGAACAATGCTTATGTAAGCGGCGGTATTTACTATTTCGATCCGGCATGCACAATGCCTATCTATTCAAATGTTCCTCTTACTGCTGCTAATGTAACAGACGGTAAGGACCCTGCAGGAATTCCTGTTATCAAGGGTACAGACGGAGCATATTATCTCCAGAATATGCCTGCTTATGAATATGAGTGGACAAAGGCATACGGAGCTCCTTATTATCAGGAGACAGAAACCCAGGCTACAAACAGCAACGGTGCTCTCCTTTATAAGCAAGTTCAGTATGTATATCGCGACAGCAATTCCAATAAGGTTAACTCAACTGAAGATTGGTATGCTAAGTTCCCTGTAACAAGCAATCAGTTAGTTCCTAATTCAGGTACTACAGATAACCGTGGTACATATTCAAAGACTTTAAACAGCCTTGATTATGCTATCTATATGCTTCAGAACAATGTTAAACCTGAAATCGCTTTACAGCTCTTAAATGACATTTCAATCGTTCGTAACGGCTTGAATTCAAATAACTTTGATATCGCTTCTTACAACAGAATGGTTGCTATGGCTAAGAAGGCTGAAAGCAAGTATACTATTGATATTAACTTTATCGGCGAAGACGGTGAAACATATACACATAATGTTCCGTTCAGCAGCTATTATGGTTATATTAATAATGAGAATCTCACAATTCTCAGCACAACCGTTAAATCATCACTTTCATCTGTTCAGGTTGCAGAGTATGTAAGACTCTTCAATATGTATACGGGCTTCGTTCTTGAGCGTGGTTACCGTGGTGAACAGCTTGAGAAAGAAATCCTTTGTGCATCAGGTAATGCTTATACAGCTCTTGTTGCTACAACCGCTACATATGACGAAGACGGAGCTCTTGTAACAAGCGCTTCTATCGCAAGAGGCAGCGGTGCTACAGATGCTAAATTCGGTACTTGGGGCTCAGACGGTACTCTTATCAACGATGACGGTTCAGGCAATAAGATTTATACAGACGCAAGCTGGAATAATTATATTAATGCCCTTGCTGAAGCAGTAAGTCTTGCTACTTATGCTAATACAGAATATACACATAAGGCATCTCTTCCTTATGTTGCTTCTGAAAAGGATACTTACGACGCACAGGTAACAGATTGTTATACAAAGGATAGCGCTCTTCAGATCGCAGAGAATACTCTTGCTCCTTATGTTGAGGCTATGCCTGTTGTAACAGTTGCTGATGTTGCCGGCGGTACAGTAACAATCGACGGCGTTGCTTACAGCGCACCTGTTGAGGTTGAGGCAGGCACAGTTATTACTGTTGCAGCTGAAGCTGATGCAGGCTACACCTTCGGCGGATTTGATATCGACGGTACTACCGTTACAGCAAATCCTTATAGATTAGTTGTTAACGGTGATGTAACTATCACTCCTGTATTTACAGAGGCTACAGGTCATACTGTAAGCGGCTCAATCGTAGTTGCTACAAGACCTGACGGAACAACTACTAATAAGGCAGCTTACGGTGATTATACCTTCACTCTCTATTCAGATGCTGCAAGAACAGTTGAGGTTGGCTCCTTCACATCTGTATACGATGGTGACGCTAAGACAAATACCTTCAGCGCAACTCTTGCTGACGGTACTTACTATGCAACCTTGACCTATGATTACGCTATCACAAGAAGTGATATCACAATCATTGTTGACGGTGCTGATACAGCAGAAGCTGTTATCCCTGTAGTTGCATGCGATTTCGATAAGAATACATCAGTTAATGTACTTGATACAAACGCTTGTGTTAAGGCTACAGGTGGTTCGTACAGCACTTATGCTTACTGCGATTTGGATGCCAACGGCGCTGTTAATGTACTTGATGTAAGTATCGTTCTTACATGTTCAGCTAAGGCTCCAAGCTATCCTGCAATTACAATTCAGTAATTATCAATTACTAAACAATTTGTTGTTATGCCTTTTGGCTTAACATAAAAAGTCTCAAGAGGGATAGAGCTTAATTTCCCTCTTGAGACGACCCCTTTTAGAAAAAGGAAAAACAAAAAAGAAAGGAGAGTAATGAAGTGACCTTAACTTCCTCAAAAAAGTTAATAGGCGTATCTTTAGGCATTTTTGCCTTTTTGGGTATGCTTATATTATTTCTGAATCTCCCTTTTATTTCATATGCCCAGTCGGGCACATTGGGCACTGAAAAGCCCTATCTTTATTGTACTTATTATCAAGACGGTGTTCAGGTAGACGGCAATCAGCTTGAAGCCGGCACCTATGATGTAAGCTTTGAAGTCTCCGGTATGGATAATATTTCTGTTATAGAAATAACAGCAACATATTCGGATATCGCAACTGTGGAATCTACTCCGGTTGCCCTTATGTCCGATGCTGTTACAGATATGAGTTCAATGGGTTATATAATCGGCGACGGTAATATGGTATTCGGTTTCGTTTCTGATAATGAGGATACTTCTGTCTGCAATTCGGATTCCACTACGATAGCGACTGTAGCTGTTACTTTTTCGGAACCTTGTGACGCAGAAAATGTAATTACAGTATCAGAAAACCCTAATCTTACCTTTATCGAAGCAGATTATGCTGACGGCTATGACGACAGCTATGCCATTAACACAATCGATCCGGATTATAACGGCAAGCTTTATGTAATGACTTGTGATGTGACCCCTGATATGGGTCGCGTGGTCAGTGGCTCAATCGTAGTTGCAACAAAGCCTGACGGTACTACCGCTAATAAGGCGCCTTACGGCGACTATACCTTCACTCTGTATTCAGATCCTGAAAGAACAGTTGAGGTAGGCTCCTTTACATCGTATTATGACGATGAGGCTAAAACAAATACCTTCAGTACAAAGCTTTCTGACGGTACCTATTATGCAACATTAACCTACGATTACGCTATCACCCGAAGTGATATTACAATTAAGGTTAACGGCGCTGATACAGCCTCGGTTGCAATTCCTGTAATTGCCTGTGATTTTGATAAAAATACATCAGTCAATGTATTGGATACAAATGCAGCTCTTAAGGCTACAAGCGGTGATTATAACAGTTCACCGTATTGCGATTTGGATGCTAATGAAACTGTTAATGTACTTGATGTTAATATTACTCTTGTATGCTCAAGTGCTTCGCCGAGTTATCCGGAGATTATCATTGAATAATTATTTTTGCGGTTAATAATTGTTAAATTCTCAACACCGTTTATGCAATATGCGTTTGCATATTCCCCCAGCCAAAAATAATTCTTATTAAGTTTTATTTTTGCCTTATTAAATTGAAAATAGATTTATTTGCTTTTAATTTAGTAAATAAATAGGAGATTTTTTTAATGAAAAAAACATTTAGAAAAGTGATTGCTTCTCTTCTTGCTGTTCTCATGATTATCTCTTCAGCTCCTATTTCTGCATTGGCTTACTATGACTTTACAGGCACAGTAGGTTATGTAGAATTAGGTGAAGAAGATTATATCAACTGGGATAGTTCTTGGGAATTTGCTGATGAAATCTATACAGAAGTAGCAGCAGATGAATATTTAGGCGGTCACAACGGAATTTTGGATTGGCAGTCACCTGAACTTGTTTTCACTGTAAGTGATATGGGTAATACCACTGACGGAATTATCAAAAACCAGTACTATGGTTACAGCACTACTTACAATTATGACAAGGTTCTCGCTGATGGTCACATTAAAAATCCTGGAGAGCTTAAAGCAGGCGATTTAATCGCTGTTACCTGCGAGGTTGGCGGTATGGAGACCCTTTACGGTTATCAGATTAAGGGTAAATATAATCAGGATTATCTCATTCCTTGTATCGCTGCAACCGGTTTAGATGCAAAAGCTGCAACAGCTGCAACTCCTGTTGTAGGTGTAACAAAGTACTATTCTGAATTATTAAATGCAGGTACAGGTCTTGACCTTACAGATGGTAATTTCAACTTCGGTATTTCTGCAAATATCACAACTAATGCAAGTGCTAGATATGTAAAAAATGCTGATGAAAGATTTAACTCTGTTTCAGGTCTTGTTGCAAATGTATTTACCTTCAGAGTATTACAGGATTGCGACCTCACAGATAGCAATATATGGTGGTTTGAGGAAGCAGTAATTTATCCTTACAATCCTTATGAGCCTGAAATCGAAGCTTCAGGTATTCCTTTGGAATATGGTTGCACAGGTGCAACTCTTAACTTCAGAGGCGAGGGTCAGTATCAGGAGGTTCCTGTAATTTATACAGGTTATGAAGCTCCTGCTGCAACAACTCAGTACACAGTTACATTTAAAGACATTAATGATAATGTTATAAGCGAAACAAAGTATGATGAGAACACAGCAGCAGCTGATGTTGCAGTTCCTTCATCAAACACAGCTTCAACAGTTACTGAAGATGGTCATATCTCATATTCATGGCCTGAAGTTGCTGATGTAACAGCTGATGTTACTTACAAAGAGGTCGAAAATGTAACTCCTCATGACTTTACAGGTTCTCTTGTTTCTGTATCAGCAACACGGCATGCTGCAACTTGCGCAATTGATGGTTGTACCTATACTGGTATACCGGTAGATTGTACATTTGATATCGAGGGTGAATATTTTCCTGCTACTCCTGAAGCATCAGGCTCTCAGGAATGGTTATGCGCATGCGGTAACAGTAGAACAGACGAAATTTTATATGTACCTAGTGTATATACAGTTGAATTCCAGAATGCTGCCGGTGATATCGTAAGCTCACAGGATTATGGTGAAGGCACAGCAGCTGCTGATGTTGCAGTTCCTGCTAACACAGCTACAATAAGCGTAGGTGCTGACGGTCATATCTCATATTCATGGCCTGCAGTTGCTGATGTAACAGCTGATGTTACTTATGTTGAGGTTGCTTCTGAAGTAACAGCTCATACCCTTAAGGATATTGACGGTACAGCTCAAGACGCTACCTGCACAGAGGGCGGTAAAGAAGCTGACCAGATGTGTGATGATTGCGGATATGTAGTTACCGGTGCGCCTACTATTGCTAACGGTCATTCTTGGACAGAAATAAGCAGAACTCCTGCAACTGTAAAGGATGCAGAAAAGATTTATTATGAATGTTCAATTGATGGTGCAACAAAGGTTGAGGAAGGTGCTCCTGCTCTCGGTGTTAACATTACTGTTGTTGCCGAGGATCTTGGTTCTGTAACTCTCAACGGCCAGGATGTAACTGCCGGTGCTACAGTTAATGTTCCTTATGGTTCAGATGTAGTTCTTACAGCTACTCCTAACGACAGCACTGCAACATTCTTCGGCTGGACAGCTGAAAACAACAAGATTGTATCTGAAAATGCAACAGCAACCTTCAAGGCTATTGCTGATGTAACATATGATGCAATTATTAAGTCTGATGCAGACAACAGATTCACAGTTGTATTCTATGATACCTATGGAAATGCTATCAGCTCACAGACAGTTGCAAGCGGTGCAGACATCGTTATTCCTGACGGTCCTAAATTTGTTGGTTACACCTTCACAGGTTGGTCATTGACAAATGACGAGATTGCCGCTCTTACAGCTTCTACTTCAATCACAGCTAAGTATTCAAAGAACGCTTCTGCTCTTTATACTGTAACAGCTGATGGTTGTGATATCACAAGTGCTGTTGGTTCTGCTACAGGTTCACTTGCTGATGTACCTTACGATACTCTCGTAACAGTTACAAAGCAAGGCGCAAAAGCATGGAAGATTAACGATGCTGTAGTTGCATATGGCTCATCTTACACATTCTATGTTGGTTCTGATGTAACAGTAGTTCCAGTTGAAGATAATGTTGAAAACGCTGTTCCTACAGTTGCTGCTGTTTCAACATCAAGAATTGCCGATTCTGTTAAGGTTTCATTCCTTGCAACTCGTTCAATGACTTCAGATTGTAAGTATGTAAATGCCGGTTTCATTTATGGTAAGAATCTTGCTAACGATGACCTTGTACTTGAAATGGTTGGTAAGACCGGTTCAAATGCAGATTCAGGTTTAGTTAAGGCATACTATTGCACAACAAATGCACAGCAGTTCAGCATCAGCTACGGTGTTACTGCTATGGCTGGTACAGCATCTGCAAGAGCATTCCTTGCTTACGAAGATGCTACCGGTGAAATCCAGGTAAGATACGCAGAGCCTCAGGTTTATACCTATTAATAACTATTAATTTATAATAGTTTTATTGCCCCTACTCTTTGGGGCAG
Source organism: Eubacterium sp. (assembly GCA_051881215.1). Lineage (GTDB taxonomy): Bacteria > Bacillota > Clostridia > Oscillospirales > Acutalibacteraceae > Eubacterium_R. The sequence goes on from JBJEPL010000169.1 coordinate 25,067, forward strand.
GGGCATTTTTCTTGAATAAATTACTAGTTAAGGAGGACATATTATAATGAAAGAAATTTATTCAAAGCCAGTTTCAAAGATTGATGAATTCAAGGCTGTTGAAGTTTTAACTGCTTCAGGTATTGGCATTGAAAACGGCGATGTTCCTAATGATTAATCTTTGATTAACAAAAAACAGGGGAGCGGCAGCAATGCCGCTCCTTTTGTTATATAAAAAAATACAGGCGGACTTTTGTCCGCCTGTATTTTTATCAATTAATCTTCCTGATTTTCAAGCTCCTTTAATTCACTTGAGCTTTTGTTATAAATATAGTCAATCAGCTGTTCTTTATTTTCGTCTGTATCAATTGAAATAACGCTGTTTCCGCTTATTGTTGCGTAGCTCCAGGTTCCCTCAAAAGGAACGCTTGTCTGATGAATATCGCCTGTTATGCATATGCCTGCCTGCGCAATAAATCTTGTAAGCTCGCCCTTTGTCATATCCGTTTCGATATAAGGGGCGCTGTTGAATGCCATTTTGTAAAGCTTAAAAGGATTAGCGTGTTTAGCGCTGTTTATGATTGCGCTCATAACAGTTCTCTGTCTTTCGGTCCTTACAAAGTCGGTGTCGATTTTACGAATTCTGCAATAAGCCAAAGCCTGCTCGCCGGTGAGCGTGTTCTTTCCTGCTTCAAGAGTAACATTTCCGTAGCGTGAAGGGTGGTTTGTAACCTCCTTTGCCTCTGCCTGTGTAACATCAATTTCAACACCGCCGAGGCTGTCAACAAGCACCTTAAACATCTCAAAATCTGTTACGACATAATTATCAATATCAACGCCGAAGTTGTATTCTATCGTATCAACAACGCCCTGATAACCGCCGTAGGTGCAGGCCGCGTTAAGCCTTTGACTGCCGTCGATTGACGGAATATATACCCAAGTATCACGAAGAAAGGATACAAGCTTAATGCAATGGTGCTTCATATCAAGCGAAACGAGCATCATCGTATCAGACCTTGAGGATTCCGCCGCGTCTTCGCTTCTTGCGTCAACGCCGAGCAGTAATATGTTTTTAACCATTGCTCCGCTTTCAAGCTCCGACGAACTGATATATTCGTTATCCTTTTTATCGTCATAATTTATCCTGCCGAGAACAGGGAAAATACAGCCTATCAAAATAAGAATAATAACAAGAATTATAATCAGTATTTTTTTACCGGTTGAAAGCCTGCCTTTTTTTCGCCGAGGCTTTTTGCTGTTACCTCCGCCTGATGGCTTGTCCCGCCTTTGGCGCGGCTCTTTTCCTGAAGGCTGAAAATCCTCGATGCTTTCGCTTTTAAAGCGCTGCTGGCGTTCGCTTTGCATCGGCGGCTCAATATAGCCGTTATCGCAGGGATTTATTCCGCTTCCTTTCTTCTGATTATCAAACAAAACATTGTCATCGCGTGACTGCCTGTTGTTAAAATTCAAATCAATAGGATTATAGCTGTAGTAGTTTTCATCGTCGGGAACGGTCCTGTCAGGCTCGTAATCCCGAGAATTTTTATCAGGGTTATAACCTTCGTTTTCAAAACGAGGCATAATTACCACCTCCGTAACTGAAATTTTACTACATATTATAAAGTATTTCAACTGTCATTTTGTAAAATATGTTGACATTCAATATGAATATATCTTAAAATATAGATTATGGTGATAACTCACCTTAACGAGTCGGCAAGGCAATTGCGTATTGCTTTGCAATATGAGGAAAGTCCGAGCAGCGCAGAGCAGGATAACGGCTAACGGCCGCCGGGGGTGACCCTAGGGAAAGTGCAACAGAAATATACCGCCTCTTTGAGGTAAGGGTGGAAAGGCGAGGTAAGAGCTCACCGAGGAAGTGGAGACATTTCCTGCCATGTAAACCCTATCCGCTGCAACATCGACTAAAGGGTTGTTTGCTCGACACATAACTTTGAAGGATGGCTGGAGCGCAGGAGCAATTCTGCGTCGAGATAGATAATTGCCTAAAACAGAACTCGGCTTATTGCCGGCTCGTTAAATAATAATAAAGAAGGTATCGGATATGCTTGTTAATATGAGTGAGCTTCTTGCTGATGCGCAGGAGGATAATTACGCTGTCGGCTCATTCTCTGTCGCAAATATGGAGATGGTTTTAGGTGTGCTCAAGGCGGCAAAGGAGCTTAATGCACCTGTTATTCTTCAGATAGCCGAAGTCAGGCTCAAGCAAAGTCCGCTTGAGCTTATCGGTCCGCTGATGGTTGCGGCGGCAGAAAATGCAGATACGCCGGTGGCAGTTCATTTTGACCACGGCAAAACGCTTGAAAAAATCGGTCAGGCGCTTGATTTAGGCTTCACCTCCGTTATGTTTGACGGCTCTCATCTTCCTCTTGACGAAAATATTGCAATGACTAAAAAGGTAATTGCAATGGCGAAGGAATACGGCGCAGATGTTGAGGCTGAAATCGGATGTGTAGGCGGTTCGGAGGACGGCTCTGAAGATATAGCTATAAACTGCACAAAGCTTGAGGACGCAATAAGGTTTGAGGCGCAAACAGGAGTTGACGCTCTTGCAGTTGCAATCGGTAATGCTCACGGAAATTATAAGCAGACTCCAAAGCTTCGTTTTGATATACTTGAGCAGATAGATAAAAATACAGATGTTCCGCTTGTTTTGCACGGAGGCACGGGTATTACGCCCGATGATTTTGTTCGCTGTTCGCATACGGGAATTAAAAAAATTAATATTGCAACGGCAACCTTCGATATGGTTGAAAATACCGTTAGACAGTGCTATAATGAAAACAGCATAAAGGGCTATTATGATTTACAGGCTTCGGAGGTTGAGGGAGCTTATCAGAATGCTAAAAAGCATATCCTCATTTTCGGAACCGACAATAAAGCATAATTGATTATTAGAGAGGTAAGAATTATGAGTTACATTGAATTTGATATGTCAAAACCGCTTGATTTTATCCCTATCGGCAGAATTGCAATTGATTTTAACCCTACCGATATGTATATGCCTTTGAGCGAGTCGTCAAATTTTAATAAGTATGTAGGCGGTTCTCCGGCAAATATTGCTGTCGGTCTTGCAAGGCTTGGCTGTAAGGTTGGCTTTTGCGGATGTGTCAGCAACGACCAGTTCGGTGATTTTGTTGTTAATTATTTTGAAAAAGAGGGGATTGATACAAGCCAAATTACCCGTGCAAAAAACGGCGAGTGCATCGGTCTTACCTTTACTGAAATTCTTTCAAAGGAAAAATCGTCGATTTTAATGTATCGTGATAATGTTGCCGATTTCTGTATGGCTCCCGAAGATATCAAGGAGGAGTATATTGCCTCGGCAAAGGCTATCGTAATCAGCGGAACAGCGCTTGCAAAGTCTCCGTCAAGAGAGGCATGCCTCAAAGCAATGATGCTTGCAAAGAAAAACAATGTAAGAATTATTTTTGACATTGACTACCGTGAATATACATGGAAATCAAAGGATGAAATTGCTGTTTATTACAGCCTTGTTGCCCAGAATGCAGATATCATTATGGGCTCAAGAGAGGAATTTGACCTCACCGAGGGCATTGTCGGCGTAAAGCCGTCTGATCAGGAGTCTGCAAAATACTGGCAGTCTTTCGGAGCATCAATCTGTGTTATCAAGCACGGCAAGGATGGCTCAACCGCCTATACAAACGACGGTAAATTTTATTCTATTAAGCCGTTTCCTGCTGTTAAGCTCAAGGGCTTCGGCGGCGGCGACGGTTACGGCTCTTCATTCCTTTACAGCCTTCTTCAGGGCAAAGAAATTATTGAGTGCCTTGAATTCGGCTCTGCTTCGGCATCTATCCTTATTTCCGCTCATTCCTGCTCCGATGCTATGCCGTCTGCAAAGCAGGTAGAAGAATTCATCAGAAAGAGCAAGGAAGAATACGGCGAAATGGTTGCAAGGGTCTGAACAAAAGATAATAGACAAATGACGCTTTTTCTGTTTGTTGACCTTTTGGCTGATTTGTGGTATAATATAACTCGTATTGAGGGAGTAGTTCCACGCAATTTATATACATAGTGTGAGCTAAATCAACAGCGTGTCGCACCGCCTTTCAAGGCTGTCGGCTGGTTTAGTTTTAAAGAATGAGACTCGTACATAGTGAAAATACTATGTACGGGTTTTTGTTTTTATAAATATTTTTTTAAGAGGGGTTTGCTTATGAAGGAATACTTAAAAGCCGCTGAAAATGTTATTCGGAAAACAGGCTCAAGCGAGAGCGGATTAACCCGTTTAGAAGCGGAAAAAAGGCTCGAAACAAACGGAAAAAACAAGCTTGCTGAGGGCAAAAAGGAATCTCTTATCCATAGATTTCTCAAACAGCTTGCCGACCCGATGATTATTATTCTTATTGTTGCCGCGGTTATTTCGGCGATTACGGCTTCAATCGGCAGCGAGGGCGAGGGATACGCCGATGTAATCATAATTTTGTTTGTTGTTATTATAAATGCCGTTTTAGGCGTTTATCAGGAGAGTAAGGCTGAAAAGGCTATTGAAGCCTTGCAGGAAATTGCGGCGGCAACCTCAAAGGTTATCCGTGACGGAAAGCTGATTGATGTACGCTCGGAGGATTTGGTTTACGGTGATATTGTTGTTCTTGAAGCAGGCGACAGTGTTCCTGCCGATTGCCGTATAATTTCCTGTGCGTCTATGAAAATTGAGGAAGCCGCTTTGACAGGTGAGTCTGTTCCTGTTGATAAAACGGTTGATGCAATCGACCCTTTGGGCAGTGACGATGTTCCGCTCGGCGACAGAAAAAATATGTGCTATATGGGCTCAAATGTGGTCTACGGACACGGCAAGGCGGTTGTTGTTGCAACAGGTATGGATACCGAAATGGGCAAAATCGCAGACGCGCTTACAACTGCCGAGGAGGGTCAGACCCCGCTTCAGATTAAGCTTAATCAGCTTTCAAAAATATTATCAGTTCTTGTTTTGGGAATATGCGTATTTATTTTTGCTTTTGATATTATTCGTGATGTCGTTTCGGGTCAGGCAATTACTTTTACTTCAACGCTTGACACCTTTATGGTTGCCGTATCTCTTGCGGTTGCGGCTATTCCGGAGGGACTTGCCGCGGTTGTTACAATAGTTTTATCTATCGGCGTAACAAAAATGAGCAAAAGAAACGCTGTAATCCGCCGTCTTACGGCAGTTGAAACTCTCGGCTGTACTCAAATAATCTGCTCGGATAAAACAGGTACGCTTACCCAGAATAAAATGACTGTTGTTGAATATAAGGGAGCAGATGAAAAGCTTATTGCAACTGCTATGGCGCTTTGCTGTGATGCACAGCTTCAGGAGGATTCAGAGGTAAAGGGCGAGCCTACAGAGGCGGCGCTCGTTGTATATGCAAACAAGCTCGGTATGCCGAAATACGATTTGGAAAAAGCATTTCCGAGGGTTTTAGAGGCTCCTTTTGATTCGTCAAGAAAAATGATGAGTACCGTTCATCAAACCGACCACGGCTTTATCCAGTATACAAAAGGCGCTCCCGATGTTGTTCTTTCACGCTGTACGGCATATTACGATAACGGAAAAGCAGTTCCCATGACAGAGGAAAAACGCCGTGAAATTATCTCTGCAAACAAAGAAATGGCCGATAAAGCGCTTCGAGTTCTTTGCTGTGCGATGAGAAGCTACAAGGATAAGCCTGAAACAGATGAGCCTGCCGAGCTTGAAAAAGAGCTCTGCTATATCGGACTTACGGGAATGATAGACCCTGTCCGTCCGGAGGTTGTTGACGCAATAAAGCAATGCCGTGACGCAGGCATAAGACCTATTATGATTACAGGTGACCATAAGGATACGGCAGTTGCAATCGCAAAGGATTTGGGTATTATTGAAGATGCCTCCGGAGCAATAACAGGCTCCGAGCTTAACAAAATCAGCGACGAGGATTTAAACAGGGAAATTGAAAAATATTCCGTTTATGCCCGTGTTCAGCCCGAGCATAAGGTAAGAATTGTAAATGCTTGGAGAGCAAAGGGCAAAATTACCGCAATGACGGGCGACGGCGTAAACGATGCTCCGTCAATTAAAAATGCCGATATCGGCGTTGGCATGGGTATAACGGGTACCGATGTAACCAAGAATGTTGCCGATATGGTGCTTGCAGACGATAACTTTGCAACAATTGTCTCTGCCGTTGAAGAGGGAAGAAGAATTTATGATAATATCAGAAATTCAATTCAGTTTCTTCTGTCCTCAAATCTTTCGGAGGTTGTTTCAATCTTTGTAGCAACCCTTATGGGCTTTACGCTGTTCGAGCCGGTTCATCTTCTTTGGGTTAACCTTATAACCGACTGCTTCCCTGCTCTCGCCCTTGGGCTTGAAAAAGGCGAAAAGGATATTATGAAGCGCGCTCCGCGTGATTCCCACGACGGTATTTTTGCAGACGGTATGGGCTTTGATGTCCTTTATCAAGGCTTAATGGTAACGCTTGTAACGCTTCTTGCATATTTCTTCGGTACAAATCAGCTTGGTGTTACGCTTGCCTCGGGTTCACCGGAGCTTATTCATCAAAACGGTATGACAATGGCGTTCTTAACGCTTGCAATGGCTGAAATTTTCCATTCATTTAATATGCGTTCACGCCGTCAGTCAATAGCAAAAATGGGAAGCATCAACTGGTATCTTATCGGAGCAATGGCATTGAGCCTTGTCCTTTCAACTGCGGTTATTTATATTCCGTTTCTTGCAGATGCCTTTGATTTTGCTCACATCAGTTTAACTGAATATGCAATTTCATTGCTGCTTGCAGTTTGTGTAATCCCTATTGTTGAAATTGTTAAAGCAATTCAGAGAGCGATTAAAAAATAAGTTAAAGAAAAATGCCTGCTGACTTAAATCAGCAGGCATTTTTAATATTCAGAAGTTAAATCCGTTATATCCCCAATGTTCAATTTCGGTGTATTTAACATATGTCCTGTCAGGCGATACACCGATATGCTTTTGAGCTATGGTGCAAAGGCGCTGTGTTAAATCATCATATGCTTGATTGCTTGCCTTTCCGAAGATTGAAACCTCAAACATAGCGCAGGGAGCGTCGTTTCCCTTAAACCACATATCAAGCTTATCATCAATCTCAACCATAAGCCAGCCTTCACTTTTTCCCGGAATGGCGGTAATGGCGCTTCCAAGCTCTGACTTGATTACAGCCTTTGAGGCGGCGATGTCCTGATTTGTTTTAACATTAATAAACGGCATAGTTTTATCTCCTTATAAATATTTATCAATGAATTCATCAAGCTTTTTGCGATAGCCGATTTCATCATATCTTATGCTTTCGGCGAGAGGTGCGTCATCAACAAGCAAAAGCCTTTTTCATTATTTAATCACGATTCCTTTTTCTTTTCTCTGCTGTTCAAGCTCTTTTTCCATTCTTTCTTTATATTCTCCCGTCAGATTATAGAAGAACATAGGAATTATGCAAACAAGAAGAGATATCGCAGGAATTATGGATACAACGCTGAACATACCTGTTCTTACGCTGTCACTCATATCAAGCGGATTTGCCGTTACCTTTGCGCTGAACGAGGATACATCAAGGTCAACAATAATATACATAAGAATAATGAACGATGTGCTCAAAGCGTTACCGAGCTTGGTTACAAAGCTCTGAATAGCCGAGCCCATACCGGTAAGCCTTCTGCCTGTTTTCCATTCCATATAGTCAAGGCAGTCGCCTATCATTGCAAATGCGCAGACATTTATTGCACCGCACGGAATTGTGCAAAGAACAAGGCATGGCACGCATGCCCAGAAATGCTCGTAACCGATAAACCACATTGCAAGGCTTGCCGCGGCACCGATGAGCGATGTGCCGATAATTATTTGCTTGTAGCTGAATTTTTTAATAAGAGGGGTAACTGCGAGCATTGCTCCCATCATACCGACAGCAGACGCAACGGAAAACACCGTTGAAACAGTAGAAATGTTTGACTGAAGAGCATTTTCAACCTCAGCAGGCGAAAGTCCCGTTAAATCCTTGCCGATATAAAATGAGTATCTTGCAACATGAACCGCACCTGCCTGATACATATATCTTGCCGCCGACAGAATTCCCATAAGCGCCGTGAGCATAAGCGGCTTGCAGGTAAGGATAAGCTTGATTGCAGACGGCTCGCTTTTGTCCCTTTTCGGCGGATTGGGAATAACAACCCTTTCGTTGGCCTTAAAATAAACTCTTATAAATAACAGATTTCCTATTATGGAGCTTACAAGCGCCATAACGGTGTATTTTGTCTGCTCAAGCTCTGTTCCCGATAAATTCATTTTAGGCAGTATAAAGCCTAAAATCATAAATATTGCCATAGGAACAGCAGAGCCTACGCCGTTTGCCGTTCTTGCTTTAGAGATTATTGAGCCTCTTTCGTCAGCGTCGGGAGTCATAGCGTTAGGCAGGCTCCAGAACGGAACATCGGAGGAGGTGTAAATCATTCCCCATAATACATATGTAACAGCGGCGTATATCATCTTTTTTGTATCGCTTACATTCGGCGCGTAAAAAAGAAGCATTGTCAGTATTGCTACGGGCACGGGAGTATAAAGTATGTATGGCTTCATTTTTCCTTTTTTAGGATTTAAACGGTCCATAATACCGCCCATAATCGGATCGTTTATTGCATCCCATACTCTTGCAAGCAGCATAAGCAAAAGAACAAATACCGGCGTTACCTTAAGAACATTAAGATAAAAATCCGAAATGTATGAGCTCATTATTGCATAAATCATACCCTGGCCTAATGCACCGATGCAATAAGCCATCCACTCTTTAGTCGGAACATATTTAACAGTCTGACTCATAATTCTACCTCTCTGATATTAACTTTTTGAAAGCGGTTATTCAATTTTGTCTAAATGAGGGTAATATCTGAACATTACCTTTCCTATAATTTTACTCTTATGAACATAAGGGTTGTTCCAATAACGGGCGTCCCAGCTCGAATTTCTGTTGTCACCCATCATAAAATAGCTGTCCTCCGGTACTTTATAAGGACCGAAGTTTCCTGTAGGAACACAGTTTGTTATAAAGCTGTCGTCAAGCTGAATTGTTTCGCCGTCAGGTTTTGTTACATAAACAACGCCCTCAACAATTTCAACCGTTTCACCCGGCAATCCTATTACTCTTTTAACGAAGTATTTGCTCTCGTCATCGGGATAAAGGAAAATTACTATATCATATCTTTCAGGGTCATCATTTTTGTAAGCAAGCCTGCTTGCAATAATTCTGTCTCCCTCCTGAATAGTATTGAGCATTGAGCCTGTAGGCACAACTGCATTTGCAAACACAAAGGTTTTAAGCAGTATTGCAACAATTACCGCAATAACGATGGGAAGGCAAAAATCAATTATATCACGGACTTTGCTTTTTGGCTTTTCTTCCTTTTCGTCACCGTCATTTTGAGCTTTATTGTCGTTTAAATTCTGATTTTGTATTGTTTGGTCTATTTCCTCTATCTGCTTTGTAGGGCTTGTTACATCATTTACCTTAACATCGGTATCAAACATTACCGCCCCGCATTGAGGACATTTGTACCAATCATCGGTCTTTATAAGAGCGTCACAGCCGCATTTTTTGCATTTCATATTACTGACTTCTTTCTTTAGAAAATTATTTTGAAACGGATAGCTTTTTTATTTCATCATAAGGTGTTGCCTTGTTGATGATTTTGAAATTATTTGATTCACTGCTTATATCGGTTGAAATTTTTACCTTTGCTCTGTTGTCAAAGCCCGATGAATCAAGATGAGAGTCAATGTATATTTTCAGCATTCTGTTTTTTTCGCGTACAACTGCAATCTTATGCTTGTTTGATGTGATAATGCTTCTTGAGCGCAGATGACATTTTCCGCATTTAACATATACATAGCCCTTTTCAACGGCAATTTTTATATCCTCGTTTTCGGCTATTTCAATATTTTCCTCTCCGTTATAATCAAAGCAGATTGTAAACTCCGTTGCGCCTGTAACATAATCGTATCTGCGGTCCTTTTTGCCGAATTGGAAAATCTTTACCTCAAAAGGATTGAGCGACATTTCAATCTTATCGCCGTATGAATAGCTGTCAAAGCTTTCCTTGCCGCTCATATTATAAACATTGTATCTCTTAACATCCTTTAAATCTTCAGGACAGCCCATAAGCTTATTCAAAGTAAGGGTGAGCGAGGTCTTTTCATCAGTAGGATTTCGCAACGCAATAATTCCGTCGCCGCCGTCAGTCCAACCGAAATAGCCGTATATGTTGTTTTCGTCAGGCTTTCCGCCGAAGAAGGAAACCCTTTGAAGAATGTCATAATTGCTTTTCTGCCACTGAATAACATTGGCAAGTATGCGCCACTTTGATTTGTCCATCATAGTGTAGCTTAAATGAAGCTCGTTTAGCGCATTACCTCTGCATGCGCAAAAATAAAGATATTTTTCAAATTCCTCATCGGTGTATTTTACCTTTGCATATGAGCCGTAAATAGGCTCGTGATTGTAAATATTCTTGAGAGGGAACTGCTGCGCTCTTGTGCAGAGAAAATCATAGTATCTTGAATCACGGTAGGTGATTTCCTTTTCAACCTGCGGCTGATTGAAAATATTGTCGGCAAAGCCGATATCGTTGCTTTTTTGAAGCCATATGCTGTTAACATACTGAAGCCACCAAGGCGACGGATTAACATAACAGGTCATATTAATCCATATGTCCTTGCCCTGCTTTTTACGCAGAGCGCGGATATGCTTGTAAATTTCAATCCATCTTTCCCACATTTGGGTAAAGAAATACATATCGTTTTCACCGCCGACGGGGTGATTGTGCTTGCTGTTTTGGCACGGAGCAAGGCAAAAGCCGTCAAACTTCCAGTAATTTATGTCAAAATTCTTTGTGCATTGCAGAATAAATGCTTCAAGATTATCCAAATAAGTTTTGTCTGCCACGCATATGTCCTTTGCCTGCGCATTGTAAGCGCCCTTGCCGGAGTGTTCGATTTTTTTTGCAAATTTTTTCTGGTAGTTATATCCGCCTCTCGGACCGAGCCACATACCGAAGGTTGAGCTGAATTTTTTTGTGAGCTCCGAAAAATCGTAAAACTGGTTGGGGAATTTCTTGTTAAAGCTCCAAAAGCCTGCCTTATAGTCGTTCCAGCCGTCGTCAACAACATACGCGTCAATAGGCTCAACTCCGTTTGAAGAAAGCTTTTTTTCTATTTCCATAAAGGATTTTTCAATATTGTCCGCATCAATATTAAGCATATGGTCATACCAGCTGTTATATTGAAGCCTGAACTTGCTCGGAGTTGCAATGGCGTCGATATAATCGAAAAATGCTCTTTGAACATCAACCATCTGATTTGTTTTGGCTCCGCCGACAATCGTAACAGGGCATTCAAATTTACCGTCGATATGATATCCTACATAATATTTTATTTGACCGATGCCGTAAACGATATTGTTTTGCGTTCCGGGAAATTCACTTCCGAAGAAAAGACTGTCGATATAAAACGGCTGACCCAGTGCCGAATGAACTGCGTTTAGCTCTATTCCGTCAACCTCGGGCACGGAAAAATGAGTTTTTGAATTGATTATACCGATATGCTCAAGAAGAATATAATCAATTATCTTATCTCCCGTCTGGATAAAGGAAATTTGCTTTTTGAGCGTGTTTCCGTCCTCGCCTGCCCAAAGAGTCATAGTTATTGTAATTCCTTCTGTTTCCTCAAAGGTAAAGGAAAGCTTTGAGTTTTCATTACTCTGATTTGTTACCTTAAGCCCTTTCGATGAGAATTCGCTTCCGTCTGTAAAATGAAAAAGAAATTCAACGCTGTTTCCGTCGGGAACGAAATCCATATTTGAAATAACATTTCTGATCTGTGATGCGTAAAGAATTTCATCGTGAACAACAAATTCTCTTTGAAGTATTTTGCTTTCAAGTCTTAACATAAATTCACCTCAAAAGTTTAGGTATGATAAATACTATATTTCGTTTTTTATACATTCAAGCGCCTTTGCAAGCTGATCCGGGCAGGAGGTACCCTTCATTCCGCACTGTATGCCCGAAAGCTTCTCTATAACGCTGTCAATATTCTGACCTTTTACAAGAGAGGCAATTCCTTTAAGATTTCCGTTACAGCCTCCTAAAAACTGAACATTTTCAATAGTTTCATCATCGTTTATATCAATGATAATCTGCTGTGAGCATGTGCCTGTTGTATTGTATTTGTAAGTCATAAGCTATCTCCTTATTTATTAAAACAAAATTATATACCTATTATACATATATTTTTCTTTTAATGCAACTTTATTAGCATAGTAAACAAAAAATATTGTTAATATTTGTGATTTTAGAGTGTTGAATTATAAATGCCGTTGTGTTATCATTATCGTGACAGAGTGTATAGCACTGTAATTTTATTTTAGAGAGGTAAGTTTATGGAAAAACTTAAAGTAGGCATTATCGGTGCCGGTCGTATCGGTCAGGTACATGCAAAATCAATTACATATCATATTCCGCAGGCGGAAATTGTTGCCGTTTCGGATATTTATGTTGAGGGTGCAAAAAAGCTTGCACAGGAGCTTGGCATACCTAATTACTACGAGGATTATCACGAGATTCTTAATAATCCTGAAATCAAAGCAGTTCTTGTTTGTTCATCAACCGATACCCATGCTGATATCACCATTGAAGCAGCTAAAGCAGGCAAGCATATCTTTTGTGAAAAGCCTGTTGATTTAACAGTTGATAAGATTAAGGCTGTTATCGACGCAGTTGATAAAGCAGGCGTTAAGCTTCAGATAGGCTTTAACCGCCGCTATGACCATAACTTTGCTTATATTAAGGACCTTGCAAATAAGGGTAAAATCGGCGAGCTTCAGACAATTAAGATTACCTCCCGTGACCCTGAACCGCCTCCGATTTCATATGTTGCAGTTTCAGGCGGCATCTTCCTTGATATGACAGTCCATGATTTTGATATGGCTCGTTTTATCGGCGGTGAGGTTGAAGAGGTTTACGCTAACGCCGCTGTTACTGTTGACCCTGCAATCGGAGAGGCAGGCGATGTTGATACAGCTCTTGTTGCTCTTAAATTCAAAAGCGGTGCAATCGGCGTAATTGATAACTGCCGCAAGGCAGCCTACGGCTATGACCAAAGGCTTGAGGTATTCGGCAAAAAGGGTCAGGCAAGCGCAGCAAACGATACTCCTACTCAGGTCGAATTTATTGACGAGAACGGCGCTGTTACAGATAAGCCTCTCTATTTCTTCCTTGAAAGATATATGCAGTCGTTTACAGACGAAATGACAGAGTTTATTGACTGCGTTCTTAACGATAAAGAAACAAAAACAACTGTTTATGACGGACTTGAGGCTCTGCGCCTCGGCCTTGCAGCTAAAAAGTCAGTTGTGGAAAACAGACCTGTTAAGCTTTCGGAAATTGAGGGTTAATTAATGAAAAGAACAAGACTTACAATGTCACAGGCTCTTGTAAAATTTCTTGATAATCAGTATATAGAGTGTGACGGAGTTGAAACAAAATTTGTTAACGGAATATTCGGAATATTCGGTCACGGCTGTGTTGTCGGCGTCGGTCAGGCGCTTGAGCAGGGCGGTCACAGCTTGAAATTTTATCAGGGCAAAAATGAGCAGAATATGGCTCTTGCCGCTGTTGCTTATGCAAAGCAGATGGACAGAAAGGCAATTATTCCGTGCGTTTCGTCAATCGGTCCGGGCGCTACAAATATGGTAACCGCCTGCGGTTGTGCAACCGCAAACAGAATACCGCTTCTTGTTCTCCCGGGCGATACCTTTGCCTGCCGTCAACCCGATCCTGTTTTGCAGCAGGCAGAGTTTTTTGACAATTACGGCAGAACGGTAACAGACGCTTTCAAGGGAGTTTGCCATTATTTTGACCGTATAATAAGACCCGAACAGCTTATGACGGCGTGTATAAATGCAATGCGTGTTCTTACCGATCCTGCCGATACAGGAGCGGTTTGCCTTGCCATGCCGCAGGATGTTGAGGGAGAGGCTTATGATTATCCCGAGCATTTTCTCCAAAAGCGCGTGTGGCATATGGACAGACGACCGATTTGTGCTTCACAGCTTGAAAGAGCAACAAAGCTGATTAAAGAAGCAAAGAAGCCTGTTATTGTCTGCGGCGGCGGTGTAAGATACAGCGGTGCTGAAAAGGAGCTTCTTGAGTTTGCCGAAAAATATAATATTCCTATTACGGAAACACAGGCAGGCAAGGGCATAATTGATTGGAAAAATCCTCTCAATCTCGGCGGTATCGGTGTAACCGGCGGTAAAGCCGCTAATGTTATAAGCAAGGATGCCGATCTCATTATCGGCGTTGGCACACGCTTTTCCGATTTCACCACCTCCTCTAAATGGCTGTTCAAAGAAAACAGAAAGATTTTGGGTATCAATATTTGTCCGTTTGACGCTTATAAGATGGACGCCGAGGCTACTGTTGCCGATGCAAAAGAGGCAATAACAGCTCTCATTAAATCCTGCGACGGTTATAAAACCGCTTATACGGACGAGATTGCAAAAGCAAAAGCAGAGTGGGACGCTATTGTTGACGAGTATTACTCAACAGAGCTTGAGGGCGGTTTAAACCAGACTCTCGCTCTGGGTATCATTAATGAATTTATGGATGATGAGGATATTGCTCTCGGCTCTGCAGGCTCCCTTCCGGGAGATATGCAAAGGCTGTTCAGACCTAAAGCAAGAGGCACCTACCATATGGAATACGGTTATTCAAATATGGGCTATGAGGTTAACGGCGCTCTTGGCGCAAAGCTTGCAAAGCCCGAGGCAGAGGTTTATACCTTCTGCGGTGACGGCTCCTTCCTTATGGGACACAGCGAGCTTTACACAGCGCTTCAGGAGGGTCTGAAAATTAATGTCTGCCTTTTTGATAATATGGGCTGGGGCTGTATTGAAAATCTTCAGAACAATCAGGGTACAGATACCTTCGGAACTGTTTTCCGTGCAAGAAATCCTGTAACAGGTATGCTTGACGGCGCTGAAATCGACCCTGATTTTGCTAAAATTGCAGAGGGCTACGGCGCAAAGGCCTACACCTGCCGTACCTCCGATGAATTGAGAGCGGCTCTTGCAGACGCTAAAAAGCAGGACAGAGCGTGTCTGTTTGACATAAAAGTTCTTCCTAAAACAATGACCCCGGGCTTTGAGTCCTGGTGGAGAGTCGGTGTTGCGGAGGTTTCAAAATCAGAGACCGTTGCCGCCGCTTATGACGATATGCAAAAGCATATTGCCGAAACATTTGATTATTAATAATTTTGAAAGGTAATATAAAAATGCTTGATTCTAATAAAGTAAAACTTGCTATTGCGCCAATTGGCTGGACTAATGACGATATGCCTGATTTGGGTAGCGAAAATACATTTGAGCAGTGCATCAGCGAAATGGCTCTTGCAGGCTTTAAGGGCTCCGAAATAGGTAATAAATATCCCTCCGATCCTGATGTTCTCAAGCCTTATCTTGATATAAGAGGACTTCAGATTTGTAACGCGTGGTTTTCTTCCTATCTCACCTCAAAGCCTTATGAGGAAACTATTGAGGCATTTAAGGCTCACTGCGATAAGCTTCATAAGCTCGGAGCAAGGGTAATAGGCGCTTCGGAGCAGGGCAATTCAATTCAGGGCTGTCTTGATAAGTCAATTCTCGATGAAAAGCCTTATTATACCGATGAGCAATGGGAGATTGTGGCAAAAGGCTTTAATGAGATGGGCGCTTATGCAAGGTCAAAGGGCATGTATTTCACGGTTCATCACCATATGGGTACAGGCGTTCAGACTGTTGAGGAAATTGATAAGCTTATGGAGATGACAGACCCTGACCTTGTTTATCTTCTTTTCGATTCGGGTCATCTTACTTTTGCAGGTATAGACCCTGTGCCCGTCCTTGAAAAGTATGTTGACAGAGTTAAGCATGTTCATCTCAAGGATGTAAGGCTTGATGTTTATAACAATCAGGTTGTTCCTAACCATATGTCCTTCCTCGACGCAGTAAGAGCAGGCGTTTTCACTGTTCCGGGTGACGGAGATGTTGATTTCAAGCCTATCTTTGATATCCTCGAAAAGAGCGGATATGAAGGCTGGGTAGTGGTTGAAGCAGAGCAGGACCCTGCAAAGGCAAATCCGTTTGAATATGCAGTTAAAGCAAGAAAATATATTGCTGAAAATACAGGACTTTAAATTCAAATAAAAACAGACCTCCGAATTAATTATTCGGAGGTCTTGCTGTTTTTTACTATGTTTGTTAATTTCTGTCAACAGGATTATACAGGTGTATTCTTCCGGCATCGTTGAATGCCTTGATTGTCATAACGCATATCGGCACTATAAACATTCCCATAAATCCGAAAAGCTTAAGTCCGAAGTAAAGCCCGGCAAGTGTTATAAGCGGATGAACGCCGAGGGAACTGCCTACTATCTTCGGTTCAATATATTGCCTTATTATAGATATTACAACATATATTACCATCAAGCCTATAGCCTGCGGAATGTTTCCGCTTATAAGACTTACTAATGCCCACGGTATAAGTATTCCTCCCGAGCCTGCAACAGGAAGAATATCAAATATTGCTATGCAGATTGCAATAATGAATATATAGCTGTTATTCATTATTTTTAAAGCGCTCAAAATTGAAAATCCGATGAAAAGCTCGCAGAATGTGATAAACATTATTATTCCGTAAGCACGAAACATTTTAAGTATGGTCTTTGAAAAAATCTGCTTGATTTCAACAAGAATGTTCTTTTTGCTGTCAGGAAGCTGCTTTTTTATAAAACGAACAATGTAATCGTAATCCTTTGTGAAGAAAATCCACGCAATAATGCCGATAACGATTGCGATTAAAACAGACGGAATATTTTTAACTACGCTGTAAATTCCGCTGATTCCGGAGGTTACTCCTCCGGTGATAATGCTCATATCTATTCCCAAAGCAGATATATCAAAATTATTTATAAGATTGCCGAAAAATTCAGTTACAGAATCGGAAACAGAGGTATAAATCCCGTCAGGTAAAAATTTTAAGAAATTCAAAAGCTCTTTTTCAAGCATTGCCAAAAAAGTCGGCAAGTCGTTGAGCTGTTCACCCAAATAAGAAACAAAGTTGCCGATTTCCTTAAAAATCCTTGCCAAAATGAGAATTACAGGAATAAGAATTATACATATTGAAAGAAGCACAAGCAGTATTGACCAAGCAGTATGGCCCTTGTTTTTAGTCTTTTTATCAATCCACCTTAACGGCTTTTGAAGCAAAACGGCAAAGAAGAACGACAATAAAAACGGAGCGGCAAAGCCAAAGCAGTATTTTATAAAGAAATATAAAATACCGAGCATAACTGCAATATAAGCAATGTTAATCAGCGTTGCCCGCCTTTTTTCAACTTTATTGTTCATATGTTTTACATCCCTTTTTAAAAACAACAT
>JBJEPL010000170.1:0-10716 GCA_051881215.1 Eubacterium sp.
ATTTGATTTCAAACAGTGATTTTATAACATGTCATTGCCCTCTTACCCCTCAAACAACAAAGCTCATAAATAAAGATACTATTAAAAAAATGAAAAAGAGCGCTGTATTCATCAATACCTCAAGAGGCCCTGTTGTTGATCAGCAGGCACTTGCCGACGCTCTTAATAACGGCGACATTGCCGCAGCAGGGCTTGATGTTTTAGAGGTTGAGCCTCCAAGCAGTGATAATCCCCTTCTTACTGCAAAAAACTGTTATATTACCCCTCATATAGCCTGGGCAGCAAAAGAAACAAGGCAAAGGCTTCTTAATATTTTAGAGGAAAACCTTATTGCTTATCTTAACGGAAAGCCGCAGAATGTTGTTAACTGAATTGTTCTTTTTACGATAAACACAAGGATAAAATTCTAAATTTCTATTGACTTTGAGGTCAAAATCTATTATTATATCACTTGATGTGCTGGTGTGGCGAAATAGGCAGACGCAAGGGACTTAAAATCCCTCGGTAGCAATACCGTACCGGTTCAAGTCCGGTCACCAGCACCAAGCACCCTTTATCGGGTGCTATATATTTTATAAGCCGGCGTGATGGAATTGGCAGACGTGCTGGACTCAAAATCCAGTCCTGGCAACAGGGTGCGGGTTCGACCCCCGCCGCCGGCACCAAAAAAGACACCAAAAGGTGTCTTTTTTATTTCTATAATTACAATAAGTGTACTGTTAATTTAATTTATATTGTTATGTTAAATTAATTTACTTTTAATCTTCTCATAGATTTCAACTATTTTGAATTTTGGAGTATATTTATTTTGGACAAGCTCCATTTCATCGTCCGTGAGGTAATCACTCATAGATTCTGTGCAGGCATTAAGACAAACAGAAGGAAATATTATGCACCACCAATTATGGCCTTGAGCTTCGCCGATTTCAATTTTCAGTGAATTGTACTCCCCTGCCGGAAGCGTGAAATCGTCATATACCCTTGTATCAAAATATTCTTTAACAACGCTTACCTTGACATCATAATTATATCCCTCGGATATTATGCGCTCTTTAGCAATATTGGTAATATTATCAATATTTTTATTTGCAATATCAATATTTTCATTGAGTGTTTTTCCGTTAAAAATATCCGAGGTTTTATCGAGAATTTCATTTTTTACTTTCAGCTTTAAATTCTGATCCTCTGTTGAGTCGGAATTTGCAAGAATATGAAGCCTTAATACTTTATTGCTGATGTTTTCGGAGGTTGTAATGAGCGGTTGAGCAATCCCTGTTAAAAGCGTGAGCATCATAAAAACCGAAACAAATATTTTAAATAATTTCAAAAAAATAACCTGCCTTTCAAACTGATAATTGGCAGGTTTTATATTTTTTATACCTTTGCAAATTTTTCTCCTGTTTCGGTAAGTAAATATTTGCCGTTACTTTGCTCTGTTAAGTCTTGGGAGAGCATTTCATAAAGATTTGCTTTAATACTGAATTCAACCGTAACAGTATCGGTAAAATCAGTATTTTCTATATTTGCGTTAAAGCTGTTCAGAAGAATATTAAGCCTGTCATAAAAGCTGTAATCAACAGAGACTTTATATGTTTTGCACGGTGCCATTGTTATAATACCGCCGGACTCAACAGCAATTTTTGAACCGTGTGAATAGGCTCTGATAAGCCCTCCTGCACCGAGAAGAATTCCGCCGAAGTATCTTGTAACAACAACGCATACATCGACAAGGTCCTCTTTTAGCAAAACCTCAAGAACCGGAACCCCTGCGGTTCCGCTCGGTTCGCCGTCGTCGGAGGAGCGCTGTATATTGTTCTCACGCAGTACATAAGCGGAAACATTATGCGTTGCGTCCCAATGCTTTGATTTGATTGAATTAATAAATTCAACTGCCTCTTCCTGCGTTTTTACAGGCTTTACATATCCTATAAAGCGTGACTTTTTTTCAATAAATTCGTCACAGCCTTCTTTTTCAACTGTTTTATATTCTTTCATATCACTTTATTATAAAAAAACAAGGCAACATTAAAGTTGCCTTAGATTTTTGATTAGCCTTTGCGAGCATATCTCTTGTTGAATCTGTCAACACGACCGCCTGTATCAACAAGCTTCTGTTTACCTGTATAGAATGGATGGCATTTTGAACAGATATCAACCTTTAATTCGCTTTTAGTGCTCTTTGTTTCATATGTTGCACCACAAGCACACTTAACAGTGCAAGTATCATAATTTGGATGAATACCGTCTTTCATTTACTTTCACCTCTTTGCAAGTAATGTAATTACGCTTTGATATATTAACATAAGAATATTGAAATTGCAAGTATTTTTTTAAATTATTTATAATAACAGACTCTGCCTAAATGAAATGAATATAAAACAGCCTCTTTAACGGGTTTCTGTAAGGTTTTTGAAACAGCCATACGGTAAAAGCCTATTTGGTTTTTATATCTGTCTAAAAGCTCATCGGCGCTATTTACCCTGTCTGTTTTATAATCTACAAGAATTAATTCTCCGTTTTCCTCAAAAACGCAGTCCGATATTCCCTGTATCAGCACCTTATCGCCGAAATCCGTATCATAAAGCTCGTTTGCACTGACAAATGATGAAACCTTTATTTCGCGGTAAATTTTATCTGACTTAAACATTCTTGATGCAAATTCACCGTTGAAAAATTCACAAAGCATCTTTCTGTCAAGGCTTTGTGCTTCTTCAAAAGTTATAAAGCCGTTATCCGAAAGCCTTGCAATTTCTTTTTCAAGGTCATCCTTTGCGCTTTGGTAATCGCAAAACTGCATAAACATATGCATTGCAGAGCCTCTCTGCGCCGGTGTAAGACCTTTTTTGTTTAAAAACGCAGGTTTTGACGAGGTGAGATACTCAAAGCTGTTTTCGGGGTCGTCAAGCGACGATGCGGTAAGCTTTGAGCTCAACGATGAAAGCTCTTCTCTGTTATATACAAAAGAAAGCTTTTCACCGATTTGACTGACAATATCGTTATCATAAGGTACAAATTGAGTACATTCCTGCGTGCTTTCAAGCTCAATATCGTCTGTAACAGTAATTTCAAGCTTAAAATCGGCATTTTTTACAGACGGCTCAAAAGAGGAATACTCACGCAGGATTTTTCCGTCAGGGTGAATAAGTGAACACAAAAGAATAAAATCAGCGTCGGAATTCACTTTTTTACATATGTAAGGCGTGATTTGATTTTTGATAATATTAGCCGACAGCTTTTCTATCTTTTTATCAAGCTTATCAAGACTTATTACAGTTATAAACTGCTCCTTTGCTCTTGTGAGCGCAACATAAAGCACCCTTAAGTTTTCACTCATAATTTCAAAGGTGTTCCTGTCTTTAATAACAGAATAAGGAATTGACTGGAACTGACACATCATATTTTCATCGTGGCATTTTATTCCGATACCAAGAGCAGTATTAAGTAGCAGCTTATCATTCAAATCGCTTTTATTATATTGTCTTGAAGCGCCTGCAAGAATACAGACGGGAAACTCAAGCCCCTTTGAATGATGAACAGACATTATTGTAACCGCGTCATCACCTGATGAATTAATGGAAGCAGAGTCGGTCTTTTTATCGGATTCAATTATTTTATCAATATATCTTACGAAGGATGTAAGTCCCACACTAACGCCTTTGTCAAAATTCTGCGCAAAGGAAATAAACTTGATAATATTTTGATATCTCTGCTCACCGTTGCCCATTGCATTTGCATATGAAACTATGCTTTTTGTTTCAATTAAATATCTTATAAAGCCTGCAACCGACATAGTAACGCTTATTTTTCTTAAATTTCTGATATCGTCGATAAATGCTCTAACCTTATTATCGGTGCTGTTAAATACTGTTTCGTAAAAGCAGGAGCCGCTTGAGCCGAGCTTAATATCTGTTAATTCATCGGCAGTAAAGCCGTATATCGGTGACATCATAGTAGAAAGAAGCGGAATATCCTGTTGAGGATTATCAATAACCCTTAAAAAGGACATTAGAATCTTAATCTCATTGTTTTCAAACAAATTTGATGAATTATCGCAGATAACGGGAATTGAATATTGCGTAAGGACTTCCGAATATTCATTAATATGATTTTTGACGCTTCTCATAAGTATTGCAAAATCGCCGTAACGAATAGGTCTGTATCCTTCACCGTCTTTGATAAGCTCACCTGAATTAACCTTATCAATAATCATTTTTGCAATTAAAGCGGCTTCCTTTTTATCCCTGTCCTCACCCTTAACACCGGTAAGTATTTTAACCTGCGCGCTCGGTATATCACTATCAGCATAATCAGCGCCGTAATTTAAGTACTCATCGCTGTTATAATCAAGCTCTCCAACCTTTTCCGTCATTATATTTGAAAAAATAAAATTGACATATGAGCAGATATCTTTTCTGCTTCTGAAATTTTTATCAAGGATTATTTTAGAAGATTTTTCACTGTCTGACGGGTCGTATGCGGTATAGCTCTTTTTCTTCAGATTAAAAATATGAGGCATGGCAAGCCTGAAACGGTAAATGCTCTGCTTAATATCCCCTACCGTAAAAAGATTTTGGCCATTTGAAAGGTAAGTAAAAAGCATATCCTGCGCTTCATTAGTATCCTGATACTCGTCAACAAGAATCTCATAATACTGCGAGGAAAGCTCTTGTGCTAATTCGGTTTTGATAATTTCGCCGTTATCTGCCATTTCAAATAAAAGATTGATGGCAAAATGCTCAATATCGGAAAATGAAAAAGCATTGCGCTCCCTTTTTTCTTCAATAAGCCTTAAATCTGTTTCTTTAACAAGCTTTGAAAGAGCTTTAAGCTGAGGATAGAGTATCTGCATATTTTGGGAATATTCCTCTTCTGTTGAAGAAAAGAAGGACGGTATATCCTCGCAAAGAATTTTTTTGTAAATATTTCTGTTGCTCTTTAGCTTTTCGCAAATCGCTTTATCAGCCTTTTGAGAGCTTGGCATACGAACAAATGAAGCCTCCCTCTCATTGATAAGAGAGTCCCAAGATATATCAAAAGCATTTTTAAATCTTGTAAACTCTGTTAAATCATCCTCCATTGCTGTTAAAAACTTATCATTAATTTTTGCATCGTCAAAATCAATGAGTGAAATGTTTTCTTTCACAAGAGAAATACCGAAATCAAATAAATATTCAAGCTCATTTTTGATATATTCATACCATACAGTTTGATTAAACTCAACCTCGGGATTATACAGCTGCGCCATATTATCAAGCCAATAATAAGGAAAGGGCTGTGCATAGATAAAAGAAAGCAGTTTTTTTACGGCTTCGGTGATATAACGGTCATTATCGGGTGTTGTAAAAGATTCAATCAGCGATATGAAATCGGTGTCGTTTTGCTCAAAAAAATTATCAATAACATCACTGATAACCGAATCCTCAAGAATTTGTACCTCACTCTCATCGAGCATTGTAAAATCCTGGCTGATTGAGAGATTATAAAAATTTTCTTTAACAATGTTTGAGCAAAACGAATCAATGGTGCATATTTTGGCATTCGGCAAAAGAGAAAGCTGTTTTTGAATATGCTTATTCTCGGGCTGCTGTGAAACAATAGTATTTAATGCTTTTGATATTCTGTATTTCATTTCCGCCGCAGCGGCATTTGTGAAAGTAACAATCAAAAGCTTATCAATATCGACAGGGTTATCCGTATCGGTAATAATTCCGATTACTCTTTCAACAAGTACCGCCGTTTTTCCCGAACCTGCAGCGGCGCTGACAAGAATATTTCTGTTTCTTGCCGTTATTGCATTATTCTGTTGAGGTGTCCAATTCGGCATTTTCTTCAAACTCCTTAACAAGCGCGGACTTAACCTCGCTGTCGCTCAAATCTTCTGTAATTTTTTCATCAATGTGGCGCTTATTTGCGCAGATATCGGAATAATCGCAAAAAACGCAGGTATGCTTATGGTGGCTGTTTTTAACAGGCCTTTGAGTAATAAATCCGTTATGAAGTTCCATACCCATTTGGGCAATAAGTGAATTTATCTTTTTATGAATCCTTCCGAGCTCCTCGAGCGTTGCAAGACTGCCTGTAAGCTCACCGTTTTTCTTCATCTTGACAGGTATATATCTTCCGCCCAAATCGTGCTCCATTGCCTGCGGTATTTCGCCGTCAGTATCATCAAGAACAATTCCCTTCATTCTGAATGTATCGTTTTCTTTTTTTTCTATTTTTGAGCCTGCATCCCTCTGTGAATCAAAAGAAAACACCTTCCTTGATGAGTGCATATACAAAACACCTGCAGGAATACCGTTGAAATCATTATTTGAGTCCTCGCAAAGCGAAAAAAGATAGATAAACATTTGTAGATTAAGACCGTTAATAATATCGTTAAGATTAAATTCCTTGTTGCCGGATTTATAATCAACAACCCTTACATATCTTTGAGAGTTCTTTTCATAGGTATCGACCCTGTCAATAGAGCCTCGGATTTGGATTGTACCTCCGTCATCAAGGTTAATAACCTCCGGTTTAACCGTACCGTCGCGGTCTATTTTAACCTCAAAGCCCTTTGCTTCAAAATCGGATTCACTGAATTCCTTTGCAAGGCGGAAAACAACGCCGTAAATCAGCTTTGAAAGCCTTTTATAGTTATATTTGAAGCGAAGAGATAAATCAACAATACCGCCCATTTTCGTTTTGAAATATTCATCAATGTAAAAATCTACAAGCTTTTTCATATCACTTTCACTCATTTTGGAAAGCTCATATGACCTACAGCTTTTAAAAATCATTTCAAGAACATAATGAATAATTGTTCCGCGCTGCATAGGATTGATTTCGGCTTTTTCTCTCGGGCGTGCAGCCAATCCGAATTTACAGAAATATCTGAAGGGACAATTATAGTAATCCTCAATTCTTGAGGCAGACACATACATATTATAGTCAAACAGCTTTGTTGCAGCTTCTTTATTATAGATATAATAATCGTTATTTTCGGCAAGCTGTCTAACGCTTAAATACCTTTTGTCATTTTCAAAGAATTTTTTAAGCGATGAATAAAAAGGGTTGTTATAATGATATCTTTCGCTCATAAGCTCAAATGCCGAAGAATATGATTCGATTAAATCTATATCGTCAATATCATTAAAGCTGTATTCTTTAACATTGGGGAGGATTTTCTTAATTGAAGTTACAATTTCAGACGGTGAGGCTTCTTTGCCCGTATTTCCCAAATAAAAAACATAGAGCTTTTTAGAAGCAGCAGAGCAAGCCATATAGGCAAAATAGCGTTCCTGAAGATTGAGAATTTCTCCGTATGAATAAAGCTTAAAATCATTATCAAGAAGTATTCTTCTGTCATTCTCGGAAAGCAGTCCGCCTCCGCTGACAGCTTGAGGAAATTCGCCCTCATTGGCTCCCAAAATAAATACTGCTTTTGGATTATCGGTTCTTATCCTGTCTGCCTGACCGAACTGAACATTATCAAGCCCTTGCGGAATTGAGCCTAAATCCTCGGTCGAAATAATAAGCGAAAAAAGCTTTGCAACGTCCTTAAGCGGTATAAAATCCCCGCCGATTGTTGAGGATATCTGATTTAATATTTCCATCAGCATATCCCAAATTCTGCCCTGTTCCAAAGCAAGCACCGGGCAATTAAGCTCGTTTAGCTTCACGGCTGTTTCCTTTAACTTTGTGTCAGCGCCGAAATTTAATAAAGCATAGTAAATTTGAGCGCAGATATCTGTAACATTTGCATTTTTAACAGCGGATTTAAATATCTGCAAAGGCTCAATGAGCATTTTTCTTGTATTATTAATACCTTTGAGCTTTTCAATATCCCTGTCGCTTATTGCACTGCCGAAAGCCTTGGTAGGATTTTCAAAATCCTTTGTCCATTTAAGACCGTTTATATTCCAAAGATATATGTAGTTTTCAAGCTCGCTTATCTGTTCATCGGTAACAGCGGTTAAGCCTGTTTTTGCGAGGCTTAAAATATCATCGCTTCTATATGAATAATTAATGCATCTCAACAGATACTCAACAAAAACAATTATCGGCTGTGATTTAACAGGCTGTCTTTCATCATAGAAAAAAGGAATTTCATATTTTTTAAAATTATATGAAAGCTCGTCCCTGTATTTATCAATATCTCTTGTAATTACAGCAATATCCTTTGTGTGGTATCCATCTTTCAAAAGTTTTTTAATCTGCCTTGATGCTTCGGCGCACTCATCGGATATATTCTTGCTTGAATAAATTTTAACATTCTGATTTTCGGATAAATGAGAGTCGGTATTTGAAAAAATGTTTTTTTCTATCTCCGAAAGCTCATTATTTTCAGCACGGTGATTTTCTGTTAAATATTCAAATTCAACCTTAACATCGGATTTTTTTGCTATTTTATTGATAATTTTTGCCGAGTCATTAACATATGAAAACAGATTAAATCTGTCACTTTCTTCAAAGGAATCCGTGCATAGCGTTATCGTTACTGCTTCAGCCTCTTTGATTATAAGCTCAAGAATTTTATATTCCTGCGCCACAAAGCCGTTAAAGCCGTCAATGAAGATATTTTTATTTTTAAAATATCCTATATCCTTGATTTTATTGTATAGCCTTGTAAGCTCGTCGGAGGTGTCAAGAAATTTTCCGTCAATAATTTTTTCATATGAATTCATTATTGATGAAATATCGCAGAGCTTTCTGTAAAGAACATCGTTTTCAATCCCCTGCGACATTGATGAGATTTCATCGGAATTGAGATTACAGGACTTCATTTCATCGTATATCTTAATCATTGAATTTACAAATGAAAGAGAGTCGATTTTTTTATTAAATAAAACAAGGCTGTCTTTTGACATATCAATCGCACGCATCATCATTATGGCTTTACCGCCTTTTGATAGCAAAGGAAGATTGTCCCAACCGTATTTTCTTTTAACCTCATCGCAAATTCGTGAAAAAGACGAATTCTCAACAAACCTTATACCGGCTTCACCCAAATCGGTAAGCAGTCGCCTTTCTGCAATTAGAGAATACTGTTCAGGTGTAATTAAAATAATATTCTCACAACCGTTTTCGGCAAGGGCTTTGATATTATTAAAAACATATTCGGTTTTACCGTAGCCTGAACGGCCGAAAACAAGCTTAAGCATTTTTTCACCTTAATCTCTGTAAAAATCTTCGGGTCTAATTAAACCCTCGTTTAGCATATTCTGATATGCCTCAATCATAAAATCATACATCGGCCTTGCTGTATCAAATGCAAGGCGCAGCTCATCAATAAGAGCAGGAGTATTTATTCTTGTCAAATCTGTTGAAGAATAAGAAAATTCAATATTTTTTGCTGACAGATACGGCTTTAACTCTTTTGGCGCATTAGGATACATATCCTTTTTATATAAATCCCTCGCTTTATAGGTTAAGCCTGCCTGCTTGCACGCATCAAGAGCGTCAAACCATCTGCCGGGATTTTTTAAAATCAGCTTATGGACCTCCTTGAACGCTGTCTGACGGTATGTGTAAAAGGCAAGGCCGTAGCCGAAGCTGTTGGGATAAAATTCAAAATAGTAAAATGGTGCGCAGGGATATTCAATCTTGTACCGCCTGAAAAACATCCACATATTTTCACGATACTTGATTTTGCTTCTTCTGCCGCGCGTATCTCTGTATATCCTTGATACGGCTCTTACCGGGTCGGTAAGCATCTGTTCATCAATATCATACATAAGGTCGCTCAAATCGAGCATTATCTGGCGCATTGGAACAGTTATACCCTGCTTTAATTCTTCCTTATGCTCCTCATAAAAGGATTTAGAGTCATAAAATCTGTTTTCACAAAGAAGCTGTATTGATTCGGGTTTAATACCTTTAAAGCTATATTCACTCATTTTAACAAACCTCTGTTTTCCATCTGCTGTGCTGCGAGCATTGCGCAGATTTTGGCGCTGTGAAAATTCAATCCGCCCTGCGCCCATGCGTAATAAGGCTCTCTTATCGGAGCATCAGCCGATAATTCAATAGATGAACCCATCGTAAAAGCACCGGCAGCCATAACAACCTGACTGTCATATCCGGGCATATCCCACGGCTCCGGCTTAACAAAGCTGTCAATCGGGCTTCCGCTTTGAATACCTTGGCAGAAAGCAACAAGGCTTTCGGGATTCTCAAGGCCAATCGATTGAACAATATCGTGCCTTTCTTCATCATATTTCGGTGTAACATCATAACCGAGGCTGCCGAACATAGCAGCAAGATAAACTGCACTTTTAAGCGCTTCGCCGACTGTGTGAGGCGCATAAAAAAGTCCCATAAATAATTCTCTGTTATGACCTAATGTTGCTCCGACCTCTCTTCCCAAGCCGGGAGTTGTAAGCCTGTAAGCGCATTTTTCAACTAAATCCTGCCTGCCTGCTATGTAGCCGCCTGTCGTAGCAATTCCGCCGCCGGCATTTTTTATAAGCGAGCCTGCGACCAAATCGGCGCCCGCTTCGCAAGGCTCTCTCTTCTCTGCAAATTCGCCGTAACAGTTGTCTACCATAACGATTACATTTGGATTTTTACTTTTTGCGATTTTACATATTTTTTCTATTTCATTTACCGAAAGACTCGGTCTTAAAGAATATCCCCTGCTTCGCTGAATATAGACCATTGTAACGGTATTATCAACAGCACTTTCTATGGCCTCATAATCGGGCTTTTCATTTTTTAAAGGTACTTCTTCAT